>NZ_JBLZFY010000015.1:0-59361 GCF_050753365.1 Geminocystis sp. CENA526 | reverse complement strand
CTTAATTCTTAATTCTTAATTCTTAATTCTTAATTCTTAATTCTTAATTCTTAATTCTTAATTCTTAATTCTTAATTCTTAATTCTTAAGCAAACCCTAATTAATACTGAATCCGATCGCGCACACTATTTCCTGCCTCGACATTTTTTTCAATAAAATCAATAATCTTATCCGCAACATCCACTTGACTGGCTTTTTCAATGCCTTCTAAACCGGGGGAGGAGTTAACTTCCATGACGACAGGACCATGATTCGATCGTAAGAGGTCAACTCCTGCTATCCTTAAACCCATAGCCTTAGCAGAGCGAATAGCTGTACTTCTTTCTTCTGGTGTTAACTTGATTTTTTCAGCCTTGCCACCTCGATGTAGGTTCGATCGAAAATCTCCTTCAGGTCCTTGTCTTTTCATAGCGGCTACAACTTTGTTACCTACCACAAAACAACGAATATCCGCCCCTCCTGCCTCTTTGATAAACTCTTGTACCAAAATATTAGCATTTAATCCTTTAAAGGCTTGAATTACAGACTTAGCGGCTTGATATGTCTCAGCTAATACTACTCCAATACCTTGAGTACCTTCTAACAATTTGATGACTAAAGGCGCACCCCCTACCGTCTCGATTAAACCGTCAATATCCTCCGTATCATGGGCAAATCCCGTTACAGGCAATCCAATCCCCTCTCGTGCTAAAATTTGTACACAACGTAATTTATCTCTCGATCGAGAAATCGCCTGAGATTCATTGGCACTAAAAACTCCCATAACTTCAAATTGTCTAACAACCGCTAAACCGTAAAAGGTTTTAGAAGCGCCAATGCGAGGTATAACCGCATCAAAATTTTCTAAAGTTTTTCCACCATAAACCACCGTAGGCTTATGGGAAGTGATATTCATATAGCATCTCAGATAATTAACCACCTTCATTTCATGCCCCCGTTTTTCTCCTGCTTCTTTGATTCTCTTGGTGGAATAAAGGCTATTATCTTGAGATAAGATAGCTATTTTCATAAAATATATTTAATATAACCTGCTTTTAAATCTCTCTTATTGTACAACTGCTTATACCTTCATTGAATCAACTGTGATGAAAGATACAAATAATGATCTATTTATATGTCAATTATCTTTGAATTTACCATATATTTGAATTTACCATATAATTGCTTTAGCAGATTCAATTAAGATTGCTTCGTACCTCGCAATGACAAAATTATAAGCATTGTTTTATACGAATTAGGACTTACGAGCACCTTTAACCATATTCTGTCATTCCGAGAGTAGCGAAGGAATCTCAATCCTTTGATTTTTGATACGAGTGCGTAACTTCTATGAATATAAAGAAATTTTCCAGAAAATCTTTTTGGTGGCAATGGCGAGGGGTTTGGATTGCAACCCCTTTAGTATCTTTTCTGATTATTTTTAGTCGTTATCTCGGCTTATTTCAACCCTTTGAATTATTCGCATGGGATTTTTTAGTTAAAACTCGATCGATCCAACCTCAAGACAATAGAATAGTTATTGTGGGTATTAATGATGAAGACGTAGAAAAAATTGGGACTGCGTTAATATCCGATGAAATTTATGCTAATTTACTCAAAAAACTGCTAAATTTTCAACCAGTCGCCATTGGTTTAGACGTTTATCGAGATGTACCTATGCCACCCGGTACAGATGAACTAAATCAACTTTTTGCAAAAAATAAAAATATCATTGGTATCGAAAAAATGATTGGAAAGAAACAGCAATTTCGAGTTAAGCCGAATCCTATCCTCAAGGCAAACAATCAAATCGGTTCTAATGATGTTATGCTCGATCGAGATAACAAAGTCCGCCGTGCTATACTAGCTTTACCCACAGAAAAAGCCTTTAGTTTCGGGATGTTTTTAGCTTTACTTTACCTTGAAAAACAAAACATTTCCCTTGAGGTAAGAGAAGATAAATCATGGCAATTAAAAGATACTGTATTTATACCCTTTGAAAAAAATGACGGGGGTTATCGTAATGCTGACAGTGGCGGTTATCAAATTTTGCTCAACTATCGAGGTAACGTTAATCACTTTGAAACCGTCAGTCTTTTTGATATTTTAGACGATCGAGTGCCTCCCGATTGGGGTAAAAATAAAATTATTTTAATCGGTTTTATTAGCGAAAGTTTCCTCGATGTCCTTTATACTCCCTATACTAACAAACCAGATCAACGCATGGCAGGAGTCGAAATTCATGCTAATATCATCAGTCAAGTTATTAGTAGTGTAACGGACGATCGACCCTTAATTAAAACATGGTCGCAAACTCAAGAAAACCTTTGGATTATAGCATGGACAACCATCGGTTCTGTGATTATTTGGACATTTAGAAGGACAGATAAATTTTTTCTCGGTATCATCATATTTATCATGGCGCAAATAGTGTTGTTAATGACTGTCTATATCGCTTTTTTAAATAGTTGGTGGATACCAGTAATTCCTCCTTTCATCGGTTTAGTGGCATCCGCAGGAGGCATAACTATTTATACCGCGCGCAATGGTGAAAAAATTAGACAAACTTTTGGGCGTTATTTAAGTCAAGAAATTGTTAATACTTTACTAGAAACTCCTGAAGGGGTAAAGCTAGGAGGAGAAAGACGCAGTATAACTATTTTAACCTCAGATTTAAGGGGATTTACCGCTATTAGTGAACAATTACCCCCCGAAGAAGTCGTTAAAATCCTTAATTACTATCTCGGTTTTATGGCTAATATTATTACCGAATATCAGGGTACGATCGATGAATTTATGGGAGATGGTATTTTAGTGTTATTTGGTGCTCCTGTAGTTCGCAATGATGATGCAGATAGAGCGATCGCCTGTGGTTTAGCCATGCAGTTGGCAATGGAAGAAGTCAATAAACAGATGAAAATATGGGGTTATTCTCCTTTAAAAATGGGTATTGGGATTAATACAGGAGAGGTAGTTGTGGGTAATATGGGGTCAGAAAAAAGAACTAAATATGGTATTGTGGGTAGTGAAGTTAATTTAACCTATCGTATTGAATCTTATACTAAAGGTAGAGATATTTTAATCTCAGAAAAAACCTTAAATATAGTTCGATCGAAACTAGAAATTGCCGAAGAAAAAAAGGTATCTCCCAAAGGAGTAAAAGAGCCTATTTCTATCTATAAAATAATAGGAATAGAGGGGAAATTTAATTTAACATTACCTGAAATTGAAGAAACAATTATCCCCTTAAAAGAAGTCATTGAAATTAGATATTGTTTACTTAATGAAAAAGATGTTAGTCAAGTATATTATTTAGGAAATATTGAGAAAATTATTATTAAAGATATAGAAAAAGGAGCAGAAATTAGTTTAGTTATTCCCGATTCTTTTTTACCTAATCCCCTTGATAATTTAAAACTAAATTTAGTGAATAGTCATTATGGAGAAGATATTTACGGCAAAGTAATTAGTCAGAATTTAGAAGAAAAGAAATTTAAAATTTATTTTACCCACTTACCCCAAAGTGCCGAGAAAATTTTATACAACTCTTAAGACAAATATGTCACTTCGTTTCGATATAAGAAATTGATGATCTCAAGATTTTGGCTTTTTTAACAGTAGCTATGAAAAATTAAGAGAAAATAATTAATATAAACCTTGATTGCTATAGCTTTTAGTCTTTTAAAAATACAAGTTTTATAAATTAACAGTTTGAATTTAACTTAATACCCTTACCTGATACCTGACATCTTTTTTTTAGACATAATTTATCATATTCAAAGTAGAAGAAAGAGCCACTATTCACTATTCACTATTCATTATTCACTATTCACTATTCACTATTCATTACCCTGATCAAAATACTTTTTAACTAACGTCTAATTAACAGAAATGAATTGAACTGATAAAATGCAATTTTACCCCGACTTTGAAAAAACCCTGCTTATTAAGCCCCTACATTTCTTCTTCTTAAATTAATAGCCCTTGTTTAACTGTTGTCTTAATTGCTCTAATTCATCATCTACCGCACTAACAGGAGTAGATTGAGCAGGAGTAGAAGATGTTGTACCAGAGGGTAAGGCTGAGGGGGTAGGTGTACCAGATAATTGGGCTTTTAAAGCGGCTAACTCGTCATCAACAGCGCTTCCTCCTTCCAACTGCGCCCATTTAGACTCTTCTCCCATTCCTGCTAATTCTCCAGCAGATTGAGATACTGCCTCCATCTGTAAAACCTTGTCTTCCATACGTTCAAAAGCCGACATGGCGGAACTGGTGTTAATATTACTAATGGTATTTTGTAACTGCTGATTAGCTTTAGCCGCACTCAGACGTGCTTTGAGCATATCTTTTTTGGTTTTGGCTTCAGAAATTTTACTTTCTAAGGCTGTCAAATTACGGCGTAAAGAGTCGATTTGCCCGATTTGTCCATCTAATTGAGTTTTGAGAGTAGCGGCGGTGTCGGCATGGGTTTTTTTGCGTACTAATGCTTCTCTGGCTAAACCTTCCTCACCTTTGCTTAATGCTAATTGCGCCCTTTGTTGCCATGTATTGGCTTCGGACATATTTTTTTGGTACTGCTGTTCGGTTCTTTTTTGGGATGCGATCGCTTGTGCTACTGCTTGACGCATTTTGACGAGATCATCCCCCATTTCTCGAATACTTTGCTCTAGTACTTTTTCTGGATCTTCTGCTTTGTCAATCATGTCATTGACGTTAGCTCGTACGACTCTGCTGATACGATCGAATATTCCCATAATAGTTTAACCTTTAATATTTATATTATTTCAATTCTAATCTCATTTTAAACGATACTTTGATTATCTTAACACCTCAATTCACAAACTAGACTTAACCTGAGTTTGATATAAAATGATGAAGACAAGACAAGTGGACAGGTGGAGAATAATACGACTATTACCTTTTGCCTTTTTCATTCTTAATTCTTAATTCTTATGATTTTAGAACTAACTACGAAATAAACGACTATATAATTGTTCGTGGCTCATACTAGCTAAGGATAATCCCCAACTACAACTAGATAATTCATCATCTTTTAAGGATAAAATATCGGGAATTTGTTGACAAATTTCTTGATTAAAATATAGTAATAATTTTTGTCCGTCTGTTTGCCCTAAAGGAATTAATTTTACTCCCACGTTAACTAAATTGTTAACCCAATTATGAAGATAACCTAATAAGACATTTTCTTTTTCAATCTGCCAATGAGCCGTTATTATACCGAATATGATCGAATAATTTGCACTAGATTTTAAGTTGTTAATTAATGTTTGTAAAAATGAATCTTCAGGTTCAAAAGAATTAATTAATCTCAGTAAACTTTTGCCCATTTGCCAACTTTGTTGCCTTAATTCAAAGGTTTCTCGACTAGCACTAAACCAGTTATTCCAATATAATAAATTATCAATATTTTGAGTTAAATAACTATCATAAGCTCTCATTACCATCGCAGATTCTACTCGAATTGAGCCGTATGTTAACTCATTTAATAGCCAAGATTTTAAGTGCTGATAATGACTAATTAATTTTTGCTCAACTAAAGTTTCTAACCCTTCGGAATAACTATACGCACCTAATGGCAAACTAGAATTACACAGTTGTAAAAGTAATAATAATTTTTCTGAATTTAAAAGTTGTTTGTTAATCATTAATTATCTCGAATAAATCATTATTCATTTTAGATTAAATTAAATCAGCTTGATGAATAACTACAGCTAATAATGCAGAAAATACGGTAATTCCTGTTGCCACTAAAGGATGTTGCCCTTGACTCACAGCATAGGAAGTGATAATTCCTGCACCAATGGCCGCCGTTAAACCTGCACTTACTAAATCTTTTTCTTGATTATTATTCATGGTTGAAAAATTTAAGATAATATTTTTATTAGTATTTTTAATCCCAATTGTTCTCGATAAATTGGTATCAATTAAAACTAACACCTTTTTCAAGTTCCACAACTTTTTTTAAAAAAGATTAATATTTTGCTATATTTCTTAACATGAAAATAAATAATCAGATAATTGTTATTACTATATAATATATACTATTGTGATTATTACTATATTCAAAAATAGAAAATCTGTCAAAAACTGTTACTTTTATTACAGTTCGATCGAAATATACTTAACAATACTTAAAAACTAATCAAAAAATGGCATTAATTTTAATTGTTGATGATGCACTATTATCCCGAAATATGGTGAAAAAAATCGTCAAAAATCTAGGACATTCTACCATAGAAGCGAAAGATGGAGAAGAAGCCTTAACGAAAATCAAAGAGGAAAAACCCGATTTTGTCTGTTTAGATATGTTAATCCCTAAGTTGACGGGATTAGAAGTGTTACAAAAATTGCAACAAGAAAGTTACTCTATTCCAATAGTAATGATTACAGCAGACACTCAAGAAACCACGAAACAAAAAGGTTTAGAATTGGGTGCTATAGCGGTATTAAATAAGCCCGTGAAATCCGAACAATTAGAAAAATTGATAGTTAATGCCCTTAATTTATAATGTTAAACTAGAATATATAACGGTTGTATTTTTTTCTATGAAAATCTTTAAAATTCTTATCCTCTAGTCATTTATTCTCGATCAATAACCATAAAATAATTAACAAAGATGAATCTCACCCTTGAACAAATTGATGCACTACAAGAGATTATTAATATAGGTGTAGGACAAGCGGCTGGAGTTTTAAATGAAATGCTGTGTAGTCATATAACGCTTCAGATACCTTTCATTAAAACATTTAGTCCTGATTTAGTTAAAGAAGAGTTAGAATTAAAGTTAGGAAAAGGTAAATTTTCTGCTGTAGAATTAGAGTTTTTTGGCTCGGTTAGTGGCAATGCCGAATTAGTTTTTCCTACCGATAGTGCTGCCGAATTAGTTTCTATTGTTACGGATGAAGAAACGGAAGTTTCCGAGTCAGAAATGGATGAGCTTAAAGTAGGAGCATTAACGGAAATTGGCAATATTGTTATTAGTGGTGTAATGGGAGCAATTAGTAATATTTTATCTCAAGATTTAGAGTATTTTTTGCCCTCTTATATTGAAGGTAATATCGATACTTTAATTGAACATCAAAAGTTAGAAAAACACTCTACTTTGGTATTAGCACAAACTCGTTTTTTTATAGAAGAAACTAATATTCAAGGTGATATTATTCTCATTTTTCATCTAGGTAGTTTTCATAAAATATCAGAAATGTTAGAAGGATTAGATGGGGGTTAAAATGAACATTAACCGTTTAGAGCGTAAAATCACAGAATCACGATTTAATATTTTAGATCATATTCCCGTCGGAATTTGTATTCTTAAACAAGATATGACAGTAATTTTTTGGAATAAATGTATAGAAAAATGGACTAATATTTCTCGTCAAACTATTTTAAATCAGAAAATTCAAGACTTTTTTCCCCATTTAATTAAGCCTAAATATTATAATCGTATTCAAAGCATATTTAATGGTAGTCCTGCGACAATTTTTTCCTCTCAACTTCATAAACATCTGATTCCTTCTCCTTTGTCAGAAGGCAAATTTCGCATTCAACATACGATCGTAACCCCTATACCTCATTTCAAAAAAAATGGTTATGATGCCATGATTGTGATTCAAGATGTCACGGAATCTTCTAATTTAATTAAACAACATCAACAAATGCGAGATCAAGCCTTAAAAGAACTTAATTATCGCAAGGAAATAGAAAAAGCATTGTCAGTAAAAACAAAAGAGTTGCAAAATCGTAATTTACAATTAACTCAACTATATAAAATGAGTCAATTATTACAAAATTGTGACCATATAGAACAAGCCTATTCAGTCATTAAAAATTCCGCACAATTACTATTTGAAAATTTTACTGGTGGAATTTTCTTTACCGATGAAAATAGTAAGGTAATTAATACGATTAGTTGGGGTAATTTAGATGCAGGACTTAGCAAAAAATGTATCAATTTTTATGAACAAAAGAAAGAATCAATTAATATTTTTAATACATCACAATCTCAAAGTTTTTATTGTGGTTTAAAGGCAAAAAATAAAGAATTTGGCTTTATCTATTTAAGTAATGAATCTTCCCAAGGCATTAGTGAAGGACAGAAAATATTTGCTATTAATTTTGCTGAACAAATATCCTTAATTTTAGCTAATATTGCCATGCAGAAAAATTTGTATGAAATGAGTATCACTGACTCTTTAACAGGTTTATATAATAGGCGTTATTTAGATAAGATTTTAACCAGAGAAATTACCATAGCTACAAAGAATAATGAGATAAGAAGTGTGATTATGATTGATATTGATTATTTTAAAAAAATTAATGATACTTTTGGTCATGATGCAGGAGATTTTGTCTTAATAACAGTTAGTAATTTTTTAAGACAAAAAATTCGTATTTCTGATTTTGTTTTTCGTTATGGTGGAGAAGAATTAACTATGATTTTGCTTAATAGTTCTTTACAACAAACCTTTTTGAGAGCAGAAAAAATTAGAGAGGAAATCAAGGAATTAAACTTAATTTATAATCAAGAATTCTTACCAAATATTACCGCATCTTTTGGTATTGCTTCTTTTCCTGAGCATGGTTTAACCTCTCAAGAAATTCTTTTTGCGGCTGATAATGCCCTTTATCAAGCGAAAGAATCAGGGCGCGATCGAGTTATAATTGCTTCGACAAAATAATGCAGAATTAAGAATTAAGAATTAAGAATTAAGAATGTGATTAGCACATTGTGTTAAACGAAAATAGTATTTTACTCCTATAAAAGATACCGTTAGAAATAGCATCACAAAAGCGATGGTTAAAGGGTAAATATTCATTATCCATAAACCCATTAATAATAAACAGAGAAAATCTGCACCTAAAACGATAATTTTATCAGAAAAATAGTATTGAATAGGTTGATTATCTATTTCATTTATTTTCACTTGAGCGAAACAATTAAACCAAATTTGACTAATTAAAACAAAGATTGCTCCCCAACCTACATTAAATAAAGCAAAATAAAATCCAAATAATTCAATTACGATCGTGATAATAACCACAATGAAAAAATAAGATAAATTCAAATTTGAATTTTGAACATTATCCAACCTAAAAATACAAGGTTTGACATCAATAAAAGCCATTTTAGCTTGTTCTAAACAAAATACAAAAAAAGCAAAAGAAATTAACTGCTCAGATAAATTATTGATACTGAAAGAATGCCATAATAAACCGAAACCAGAGGGTAAAAATAATAAAATAATAATAAATTTAAGTTTAAACATATTAAGAAGTAAGAATTAAGAATTACCTATTACCTATTATCTATTACCTATTACCTATCCACTATTCACTATTCACTATTACTCATTACTTTGTTAAAATAAAACTTGCATTGTAGGTGATCAGACCAGATAATATATTATTGTTGATTTTTTAGAGAGAAAATGAATGAGTCAAGAAGTGGATTTCGATATTGACTACATAGAAAAGCTAGAGACGGGGATTCCGGGGTTCGATTTTCTAGCAGAAGGGGGATTACCAAAAGGAAGGGCAACACTCATTTCAGGTACTGCTGGAAGTGCTAAAACTGTATTTGCTTGTCAATTTTTAGTAGAAGGGATTAAATTAGGAGAAAATGGTGTTTTTGTAACCTTTGAAGAACCACCTAAAGCCATTAGACGCAATATGTCGGGTTTTGGTTGGAAAATACGAGAATGGGAAGAAAATAGACAATGGGCGTTTGTGGATGCCTCACCTCAACCCGGAGAAACTCCTATGGTAGCAGGAGAATACGATTTAGGGGCATTGATTGCCAGAATTGAGTATGCCATAAGAAAATACTCTGCCCAAAGGGTGTCTTTAGATTCTTTAGGAGCTATTTTTAGTCATCTTGCCGATAGCGCTCAAGTGAGAAATGATTTATTTAGACTGGCTTCCGCTTTGAGAGAGCTAAATGTAACCGCCATTATGACGGCTGAACGTACAGAAGAATACGGGGAGATTAGTCGCTACGGGGTAGAGGAGTTTGTTGCGGATAACGTAGTGATATTGCGCAACGTCTTAAATGATGAAAAACGTCGCCGTACGATCGAAATCTTGAAGTATCGTGGTACAGATCATCAAAAAGGGGAGTATCCCTTCACTATTATTCCCCGTAAAGGCATGGTAGTTGTACCTTTAAGCGCGATCGAATTAGAGCAACATTCCTCTAATATTAGAATAACTTCGGGTAGTGAAGAATTGGATAGGATGTGCGGAGGAGGATTCTTTCGAGACTCGATTATATTGGTATCAGGGGCAACAGGTACAGGTAAAACCCTGATGGTAACGGAGTTTATGGCAGGAGGAGTGCAAAATAACGAGCGTTGTTTAGTATTTGCCTTTGAAGAAAGTAGAGAGCAACTTTTTAGAAATGCTACAGGTTGGGGGGTGGATTTTCAGCAGATGGAAAAAGACGGCAAATTAAAAGTAGTGTGTCGCTATCCCGAAACCACAGGATTAGAAAATCATCTCATCAACATGAAAGAAACTATCAAAGAATTTAAACCAAATCGAGTCGCCGTCGATAGCCTTTCTGCATTGGAGAGGGTATCAAATCTTAAAGGTTTCCGAGAATTTATCATTGGCTTAACCTCTTTCATCAAACAACAGGAAATCGGTGGTTTATTCACTTCCACTACTCCCACGTTACTAGGCGGTTCATCCATTACCGAAGCCCATATTTCTACTATTACTGATTCGATTATCTTATTGCGTTATGTAGAAATGTATGGAGAAATGCGTCGAGGTATAACTGTCTTAAAAATGCGAGGCTCAATGCACGATAAAGATATTAGAGAGTTTACCATTGATCATCAAGGAATGCACATCGGGCATCCTTTCCGTAACGTGACTGGAATTTTAGCAGGTACACCTATGTACACCACTCAAACGGAAGTCGAAAGACTCAGTAATCTTTTCGAGGAATGAGGAATGAAGAATGAAGAATGAAGAATGAAGAATCAAGAATCAAGAATTGAAGAATGAAGAATGAAGAATTGTTGTTAATCAATAACCCAGCGTGTAATAAATCGCACAGCGTTGCGAGGCACGAAGCAATCTTACGCCTAATAGCTACCGTCTGCTAAAGCGACTTAGATAAAAATTAGCAAAATTGATTGTCATTGCGAGGCACGAAGCAATCTCAAAGTATTGTCAGCTAAGTTGTTAATAATTATCCACTATCCACTATCCACTATCCACTATCCACTATTCACTATTCACTATTCACTAAATTATGGATGTAATTTCGATCGAACCTAAAAACGGAGAAAACCCCGAATTTGTCATGGTGTTACTGCACGGTTGGGGTGCAAATTACCACGATTTAACCGCGCTTGTGCCGATGTTAAACTTACCCTCTTGTTTATACTTGTTTCCCAATGCGCCTTATGCTCATTATCAAGTGGAAGGGGGAAGGGCATGGTATGCTTTAGAAAATGGTAACGAAGGTATTGAAGCGAGTTTAAATCAACTTTACCAATGGTTATTATCCCTAGAAGACAACACTAACATTCCCTTATCTAAAACCATTCTGGGGGGTTTTTCTCAGGGAGGTGCTATGAGTTTAGATGTGGGTTTACAATTACCCTTAGCTGGAGTTGTTAGTTTAAGCGGATATTTACATTTTCAACCCACCGCCGACAGAAATCCTTTTCCTCCTACTTTCATCTCTCACGGTACACTAGATAATGTTGTACCTGCTAGTATGGCAAGGGAAGCAAAACAAAAATTAGAAAAGGTAGGGGTGTCTGTAGAATATAAAGAATTTCCCATCGGGCATGAAATTATCCCCGCTCAAATGCACCTAGTGAGGGATTTTGTGCAATATACTTTCAAAAAAAACTACTTAGGAATTAAGAATTAAGAATTAAGAATTAAGAATTGACGTTACGCACTCATGGGTTAAATTTTAATAGGTATCGGGTAGCAGGTATTAGGTTAAATTCAAACTGTTAATTTATAACAATTACATTTTGAAAATAATCAAAGCTATAGGTGATAAAATTTATATTAATTATTTTCTATTAATTTGGCATAACTACTGTAGAAGAGTCTGAATTTTTTTGATTTTTAAGCCTGAAACCTGACACCTCCAATCAACAACTAATTCTATTTTTGCGTAACATCAGTTAAGAATAAAAAAAGGCAAGAGGCAAAGATAAGAGTAACAAGAAATGTAGGGGTTTAACATATTAAACCCAACCCCATCAAAAAACAATAATTATTTCTTCTCTCTTTCTCCCTCTCTCCCTTTCTCCCTTTCTCCCTTTCTCCCTTTCTCCCTCTCTCCCTCTCTCCCTCCTTCCTAATTAATCAATTTTTCATCATGCTACCTTTTCTCTCCCTACGTTTTCGCATTATCCTATTATTAGTTATCCCCATGATTAGTAGTGTGGGATTAGTTGGCTATGTTTCCTTTTCTAATAGTAGTAAAACAGTAGAAAAATTAGCGAGAGAATTACAGAGAGAGATTAATGAAAAAGTAGAGCAAGAATTAACTTATTATTTATCTACACCTTTACAAATTAATCAAATTAATTTAGATAACCGTTATTTTGGATGGTTAGATTATAATGATTTTTCTTTCATGGAAAGATATTTATGGAGACAAATTAATAATTTTCCTGCTATTGGTTTTATCGGTTATGCCAATGAAAAAGGCAATTTAATGGGAGTAGAAAGACTCGATAACGGAAATATTGAGTTTAATATTATGGATGAATCTTCTCCTTTGAATTTAAGGATTTATGCTACGGATAATCAAGGTAATAGGGGAGAGCAAAAAAGCGTTATTCCTAATTTTATTAATCAACAACGCCCTTGGTATCAAAAAGCGTTTACTGAAGGAAAACCAACATGGAGTGATGTTTTTTTATATAAAGGTACTCCCCGTTTAGCTATTTCTGCTGTTGTGCCTATTTATGATGAAAACAATAATTTTCAAGGGGTTTTATTCAGTGATTTATTATTATCTTTAGTTAGTAATTTTTTAGAAAAATTATCTATTGGAGAAACAGGAGATATTTTTATTATTGACTCATCAGGTTATCTAATTGGCAGTTCTTTAGAACCACCTTTTATTATCCCTAATCCTGATGCAGATCAACTGAATCAAGAAGCTGAAAGAGTCAATATTGCTAATAGTCAATTTAGCATAATTAGGGAAGTTAATCAAGAAATTACACAAAAATTTAATAGTTTTTCTGAGATTAAAAGTCCTAAATTTTTACAACTAAAATTAGATAATATTCCCTATTTTGTCCAGATTTTTCCCTTTGAAAGTCATTTAGAAAAGCCTTGGTTAGTAGTGATTTTATTACCCGAAAAAGACGTAATGGGAGATATTAATGCGAATACGAGAATAACCGTCATTATTTGGCTTTTAACCTTGATTGTCTCTCTTTTTCTTGGTTTATGGATTACTAACTATATCACTGAACCGATTTTACAACTCAATAACGCTGTTTCTCGTCTCAAAGAAGGAAATTATAATGAATCGATCGATGTCACTCGCAAAGATGAGCTAGGTAATTTAACCTTAGCGTTTAATGATATGGCAAACACAATACATGATTTATTAGAAAACCTCGAAAGCAAAGTACGATCGAGGACAGAAGAACTATCAAAAGCCAAAGAAAAAGCGGAGGTAGCCAATCAAGCAAAGAGTGAATTTTTAGCGAATATGAGTCACGAATTGCGCACTCCGTTAAATGCAATTTTGGGATTTGCCCAAATTATTTTAAGATCAAAAGATGTACCAAAAGAGCATTTAGATAGCATAAATATTATTAATAGAAGTGGTGAACATTTGCTAACTTTAATCAATAATATTCTGGATTTGTCCAAAATTGAAGCAGGTAAAATTAGTTTAAATTTAGACAAAATTAATTTTGATAAACTATTAGATGATATTGAAGATTTATTTAAACATAAATGTCAAAAAAAAGGACTGCAATTAATTATCGAAAAGTTAGATAATGTACCTCAATTTATTGAAGCAGATGCCCCAAAATTACGACAAATTTTATTAAACTTAATTAGCAATGCCATTAAATTTACTGACGAAGGGGGAATTTCTGTGCAAATAGCTAATGTTGAAGAAAACGAAAATCATTTAAAATTACTCTTTATTGTGAGAGATACAGGTAAAGGAATTAAAACTGAAGAATTAGAAAGTTTATTTCAACCATTTACTCAGACTAAA
The DNA here is from genome assembly GCF_050753365.1 of Geminocystis sp. CENA526. Lineage (NCBI taxonomy): Bacteria > Bacillati > Cyanobacteriota > Cyanophyceae > Chroococcales > Geminocystaceae > Geminocystis > Geminocystis sp. CENA526. Next base: position 45,130 of record NZ_JBLZFY010000015.1, on the reverse strand, counting down.
GTAGGAAAAGAAGTTAATGAAGGTACTGGTTTAGGATTATCTATCAGTAAAAAATTTGTTGAATTAATGGGAGGAAAAATTGATGTTACCAGTGAAGAAAATAAAGGAAGTGTTTTTTCTTTTACCATTAATACAAAATCCATTGCTTCTGATGAAATCACTACTAATGATATTATTCCAGACGTTATTGGCATAGAAAAAAATCAACAAGTATTTAAACTATTAATTGTGGACGATAAAGATTTTAACCGTAGTTTATTAGTAAAATTATTAACCCCTTTTGAGTTTATATTAAAAGAGGCAAGTAATGGACAAGAAGCGATCGAAATTTGGGAAGAATGGCAACCTAATTTAATTTTTATGGATATGAGAATGCCCATATTAGACGGTTATGAGGCAACGAAAATAATTAAAGGAACGACAAAAGGAAATGCAACGGCTATTGTGGCAGTAACTGCCAGTGTTTTGGGGGAAGAAAAAGCCGTTATTTTATCAGCAGGATGTGATGATTTTGTGCGGAAACCTTTTCGTCAGGAAACAATTTTTTCCATATTAACTCAACATTTAGGAGTGCGTTTTATTTATGCTCAAATTGATGATGAAAACTCTGAAAAAAATAATCAATCAAGGGAGTTAATTTCCTCTGATTTTTCGGTTATGCCTGAAGATTGGGTACAAAAATTATATCAAGCTAGTCTTGAATTAGATGAGCAATTAATTATTGATTTAATTCAAGAAATTCCTCCTCAGCAACAACATTTAAAACAAGGTTTATCTAAAATAGTTGATTCTTTGGAGTTCGATCGAATTACTAATTTAATCGAGATAATGAATAATGAATAATGAATAATTGTTAATTGTTAATTGTTCGGGTATAATGAGACATCGAAATCTGAACTGAAAACAAAAATGCTCAAGAAAAATAGCTTTGATTCTAGTCAAATAATGTTTCGTAGTGATGAATTGATGAATGCGGCATCAAATCGTTATAAAATTACTGTGGCGGTAGCTAAAAGGGCGAAACAACGCAGAAAAGAAGACTTTGAAAATATTGAAGAAGTGATGAAACCCGTACTAAGAGCTATTATAGAAATGTCTGATGAAATTACTCAACCTCAGATTATTAGTGATGACTTATACAAAAATATTGGGCAAAAGTAACAAAAGTAAATGGTTACATTTATCTTTATTTTTAACCACTTTTCTCCTCGTTACCCATATCAATTTTTTTGGTATGGTAAAACATTTTAGCCCTAATTATTCCTATTCTACGATCGTTCTAGCTCAACGTTTAACCCCAGAAGTAGTGGCACAAAAAGTATATGAAAAAATCCCAGACTTACCTAAAGGTAACGATTATATCAGTGTCAGTAGTGGAGAAAGGGCGATCGAAAACACTTTAGTTAGTCGTATGATACGCTATCATGAGTTTGTCAAAGCGCGCCCGTTGACTTATCGTCTCGATTGGAAATTGACTTTAGCGGATTATCTGCGCAAAAATGAAATTATCGATGAGCAAAGGTATCCGGGTAGAAGTACTTTAACACAAAATCCCCTAGAGTTCGATCGAGCCATCATCGATAGATTAACCATGCAACAGAGGGAAGAATTAGTTAATGTGTTAGTGAGTATTTATAACCCTACCCCTGAAGAAACAAAAGGAGAAAACCGAAGCAAACCTTCCGAATCTTCTTCCCCTCCGTCTTCTGGTTTCGTTTTACCTCAACCCGGAGACGCTAATTTACTTTTACCCTAGAAAATATTTTGATTTAAGCTAAAACGCATTTACATTTACTGATGAAGGTAAGACTCGGAAGACTAGAAGACAAGGGAGATTTGTTGATTTATTTATAACAAAATAATATGCAACTTAGATGCTTCCTAGCTTAGTGTTTTATTTTACCAAAACGTCGATCTCGCTGTTGATAATTTAACAAGGCTTGATGAAACTCCTCTCGATCGAAATCTGGCCATAGGGTAGGCGTAACATAAATTTCTCCATAAGCCATTTGCCACAACAAAAAGTTACTCAAACGCATTTCACCGCTAGTACGAATTAACAAGTCGGGATTAATCAACTCTCCCGTATAAAGATTTCTCTCAAATAATTCTTCGTTAATATCTTCTACTCTAATCTTACCTTGCTGTACTTCAGAAGCGATCGATTTACAAGCATGGAGTATTTCTTGACGACTACCATAATTAGTCGCTACATTGAATTGAATACCCTTATTATTAGCGGTTTTTTCCATAGAATAAGCGATTTGTGCCTGTAAGGAATCGGGTAAAGCCTTTAAATCACCTACAAAACGGATTTTAACATCTTCCGCCATCATTTCTTCCAATTCTTTGCGCAATACTCGCTCAAAAAGAGTCATTAAAAATTCTACCTCATGGGTGGGTCTTCCCCAATTTTCTGTGGAAAAAGCATAGGCAGTTAAAACTTCTATACCCCAATCATCACAACAACGGAGTAAACTTTTGAGCGCATCAACCCCTTTTTGATGTCCAATTATACGGGGAAAACCTCGACTTTTTGCCCAACGTCCGTTACCATCCATAATCACTGCTACATGACGAGGAATCCTTTGTCGATCTAAATCTAAGGGTAATTCTACCAAACTTTGCTTCACACTCATCTGAATTATTAACTAAATAGGATTTTCAACAATGGGATTAATGATGATTACAGATATTGCATCGATAACAGTAAAATAAAAACTTATCAACAAAATTAATTTTATCTCGATCGTCCTTTAAAGTCTATGGATAATGAATAATTAATAATGAATAATTAACAATATTATCCCTGTGTCTCAATTTTAATTTTTAGTTCAATTTATTGAACGTTTACTATTAGCCGTGTAATTCATTACAGGGTGGACTCTTGATTAACTCCATAATTCTCTATTTTTCCTTCTTCATTCTTCATTCTTAATTCTTAATTCTAATATATGGATTTATTACGATCGTTACCCATTGGATTATACTTAGAAAAACCTTTAACATGGTTACATAAATTAGACCCCAGAGTCAAATTAGCATGGTTAATGAGTTTAATTTTATCACCCTTGTTAGCTAATGTATATTGGCGTATTTTTCTGGTATTATTTTTAATCATCATCACGGGGTTAGCCTTGATTCCTTGGCGTGTGCAAAAAAAACAACTCAGTTTTCTTTTGTTTTTCTCTACTCTTATTTTCATCATGACATCCTTTGCCCCCGATGGCTTCAATATTACTTATCAACCACGATTACCGAATAGTGAAATTTCCATAACTCAACCAACGGATTTTCAGTATATAATTTATCAAATAGGTAAGTTTAAAATTACTCAAAGATCATTCGATTTAGCTATTAGAGTTAGTACTTTATTTTTTACTTTAATTTATAGTAGTAATTTATATTTATTGACTACCGCTTCTGAACAAATTACGGCAGGAATGGAAGAATTATTATCCCCTTTAAGAAAGTTTAAAATTCCCATTACAGAAATTATTTTAACCTTAACTTTAGCCTTAAGATTTATTCCTTTAGTCTTAGAAGAAATCCAAAATTTGATTCGATCGATCCGCACAAGGGCTATAAACTGGAAGAAATTAGGTATTAAAAAAAGTATGCAAGTATGGGTAATTGTTGCCGAAAGATTATTAGAAAATATCCTCTTAAGAGCAGAACAAATATCTATTGCTATGGAAGTAAGAGGATTTACAACACCTAATCAACATCAAGTACAATGGCATCAATTAAAACTTAGTATTTTTGATTTTTTAGCTATATTATCCCTTATTTTATTCTGGATAGCACGGATTTCGATCGGTAGTAATTGACCTCCGTTCAAGATAAAATCGTTAATCTAGGGAAGTAATTAAGTCATAGGTAATATTTTCCCTCGATCGAACTTTTGACTTATAATAAAGTTTGCTAACCCCATTGGATCAAATTTCATGGATGCTGAAAAGTTAAAGAAACTAGAAGAAAAATTATACAACGAAACCCCTATTCTTGGCGATCGAATCAGACAACAAGCCGCCAAAGAATTAGTACAAGACAGAAGTATTCAAGCCCTCGAATCTTTAACCAAAGCCCTTATTTTCAGTAAAGATAAGAACTTTCAAAACATAGTATTAGGGGCATTACGTCAAATCAAAATGCAGGAAAAAGATTTAATTGACGTAGTGTGCAAAGTATGGGCAGAAAGTAGAGATGTTGAACTAGGTAAAATCTTGAAATTGAAAGCATGGGTAGCCTCCAAACCTTTATCATTAAGGCTGTTAACTGCGCTAAATTTGGGGTGGCAAGGAATTATAGATGAACAAGGAAAAGAAATTATTGCCCCGTTATTATCCTTGTTTGAAGATGAAGATAGCTTTATTCAACAAACCGCTAAACAATGGAGTAGTAATTTAAGCAACCCTGAATTACAAGAAGAAGTTTGTCGTCTTGCCAGTGAAGAAAATAATCAACTAGCCTTAGAAGTCGCTACCCGTTGCGGTTATACCCCTAGCGAACCATCCCAAAGTGCCTTATTTTGTTACTTTACTCAATTATGGGATAAATACCAAGAAATTGATCCCGAATATAAGTTATTAGAGGAAATTTATTATAACGCCCCCGAAGAATTAAAACAGAGGATTGATGAGCATGGCAAAATTTATAAACGTTTAGAATGGGTGTGGATGCGTTTAGGGGGAAAAGAAGGGCGTAGAATTACCGATGTCACCCTTGAACAATGGGATAAAATTATTGATGTGTTAGCTAACGGTAAACATTGGGAAACTATTTGGTATTTAATGCCCCAAATGCCCATTATTTTAATTAAACCCACTCTGAAAAGATTAGAAAATAACCGTTGGTTGCCCAAAGAACCAGCAGAGAAAATTAAATACTCTGAATTTGCTAAAATCGTTAAAAGTGTCAAAACGAAAACCCCCCCTCAAGGTAAATTAATTCGTTGTATTCACACTCTGCAAGGGCATACTCACGGTATTATCGCCACAGAAATTACTCCCGATAGCCAAACTCTGATTAGTGCAGGAGATGATACCATTCGCCTTTGGGATATTAACACAGGAAAATTATTAAACACCTTAAAAGGACATTTAAAAGGGGTAACAACTCTTTGTTTAAATGAAGATGGTTCAATTTTAGCTAGTGGTAGTCGAGACAAAACTATTTCCGTATGGCGCTTACCTGATGGTAATTTATTGGCTAATTTATCGGCAAATGTAGCGTCAGTATGGTCATTAGCCATGACAACTTCTGCTAATATGATTGCTAGTGCTAGTTATCAAGAAATTCGTCTTTGGCAGTATCCTTCGGGTAAATTGTTTAAGAATTTGAGAGGACATCAAAGGGAAGTTGATAAAATCATTCTCAGTCACGATGGTAATTTGTTAGTGTCTGCCGGTGGAAAAAATGATAACACAGTGAGAGTATGGTCATTACCTAGTGGTGATCATCAATGTACTTTGAGCGGACATACAGACGGTATTTGGGATATGGTGATTACCCCTGATAATCATACTTTAGTTACTGCTAGTCAAGATCATACCGTTAAATTGTGGTCTTTATCTGATAATACGGAAATTGCTACATTAAGTGAACATGAAGGAAAAGTTTGGTGTTTGGGCATTACCCCCGATGGTAAAACTTTGGTGACGGGTAGTGACGATCGAACTGCTAAAGTATGGTCAATTGCAACTCGTAAACTAAATCATACCCTAACAGGACATGAGGGTGGAATCTTTTGTTTAGCTATCAGTGAGGATGGAGAATTATTAGCCACTGGTAGTAAAGATCATACAGTACGACTATGGAATATCTCCAAAGGTGAAAATATTGCTGTTTTAAGAGGGCATCAAAATAGTATTACTACGATTAGAATGACTCCTGATGGTCATACTTTGATTACAGGTAGTCTCGATCGAACTCTCAAATTATGGCGTTGGGATTTAACCCGTTTATGCAATCTTTCCCCCGCTAGTTTCACTCCCGAAGATAAACAATGGCTCAAAAATGCCCTTGAAAGTCCAGATATTTCGATCGAGGAAAAAAATTGGTTAACCCTCATCAATCATATTATTAGGTGAACAATATATGACATTTTATGGTCTTTTTTTGGCGAAGGTATTGAAGAATTATACTTTTGATCATTATCAATATTCGATCGAATCTATGAGTAAAGTTATGACTATCGGTAAATAATAGGTTTAAACCTACCTGAATATATCACCTGATTAATTAGTTTATGAAAAATATTTTAATGGTGTCTCATTCCGACTTTCCCATGAATAGTGCTATTCATGTCCATCATTTTGCCAATGAACTGATAAAATTAGGGTTAGACTGTGTGGTAGCCGTGCCTTGGGATGAAAAAAGTGTCACTTCTATTGACGGTAATTTGTATCAAGTTACCCGTTATGAAGATATAGCCAATATTTCTAGTTACTTTAGCAATAATCAACCCCCCGATATTGTACACTGTTGGACTCCTAGAGAACACGTTAGAATTTATTGCTATCACTTAGCTTCTCTTTACAATTTTAAGTTGGTAATTCATTGGGAAGATAGCGAAGAATGTATCATCGAAAGATTTTTTAAGATACCAGTTAAGGATTGGACATCAGAGTTCGATCGACTCTTACCCTATAATTTATCTCATCCCCAAAAATATAAAGAATTTCTCTCCACCGCCGATGGTGTGACTATTATTATTGATAGATTACGAGAGTTTATTCCGTCTTCCCTTCCTACTCTTACCCTGTATCCGGGGGTTGACACCGCCGAATTTTATCCCCGTGCCAAAAATCTGACATTGTTGCAAGAATTAGGCATTACTGAAAATACCACTATCTTAGTTTATACAGGAATTATACATCCTACGAACCAAGAGGAAGTAAGAAGACTTTACTTAGCCGTAGGCAAACGGAATAAGAGGGGAAAACCGACAGTATTAATTCGCACGGGAGTTGATAATGACTTACCATTGTTAGAGGAAAATGAGTTATGGATTAAAGAATATATTAAAGAATTAGGATGGGTAGAAAGAAAGAAAATTCCTGATATTTTGGCTTTAGCAGATGTGCTAATTCAACCGGGGAAACCTGATGATTTTAATGATTATCGTTTACCTTCTAAAATTCCTGAATTTTTAGCAATGGGAAAACCTGTTATTCTTCCTGATACTAATATTGGAAAAATGTTAACTCATTTAGAAAATGCTTTGATTTTGCCGAATGTAGATGAAGAATCGTTGCAATCTGCCATTGATTTAGTCATTAATGATCAAAATTTAGCTCAAAAATTGTCAGAAAATGCCGTAAAATTTGCTCAAAGTTTTTTTAATTGGAGTAACAATACTCAAAAATTATATGAATTTTATCAAAGTTTATATACTGATGAAAAAGAGACTATTTATAATGATAATTTAGTAGCTCGATCGAACTTATATAAAAAAGATTTAGAGATTAAATCATGGGAAACATTAAAGTTATCTTTAGAAAATAAAAGAATTAAAGATGCTTTAAATCAAACCCAAATACAAGTAAAACATTTAGCAGAAATTAATCAACATAATCTCATTAAAATTCACAAGTTAGAAGAAATTAATCAACAGGAAGCCCTAAAACTTGAGAAACTAGAAGAAGTTAATCAAAATAATTTAGTTAAAATTCAACAATTAGAAAAAAATAATCATGAGTTAGTTTATAATTTAACTCAACAAAATCAAGATTTTAAGTTGATTGACAATGATTTAATTACCCTAAAAAATATCTTAGATAATCTGCAAATCAAAATGGAGGAATTATCAACAAATAATCATCTTTTACAGGAAGAAATTAATGCTATGAAAAGTAGTAAGTTTTGGATTATGAGAAATCAATGGTTTCGTCTTAAACGTTTTTTAGGTTTGCATCGGGAAAAATAATCTTTTCTACCAGTTCGATCGAACTTTCTAAGGTATCATTAATCACCTGATAATCAAATTCATGGCTAACGGCTAACTCCTCCGTTGCCTTAGTCAAACGTTTGACAATCACCTCCTCCGAATCTGTGCCTCTCCCCCTCAATCTTTGCTCTAAAACCTCTAAAGAAGGGGGTAAAATAAAAATTCTCATAGCAGAAGGAAAACTCTGTTTAACCTGCCTTGCCCCTAAAACCTCAATTTCTAAGATAATAACCTTACCCTGATTAATTTGTTCTAACACAGGTTGACGAGGAGTCCCATAATAATTTCCTGCATACTGCGCCCATTCCAATAACTGATTATCATTAATCATTCTTTCAAATTCGTCACGAGACAAAAAATAATAATCCTGTTTATCCACCTCTCCCTGACGAGGAAGACGAGTTGTCGCTGATATAGATAAAAAAATGTTTGAGTATTTTTGACGCAAAGCCTTAACTATTGTACCCTTACCCACGCCACTAGGTCCAGTAATGACAACTAATTTTCCCTCATCATTCATGTTTTTATTATCTATCCTTTCCAAAATCTTATATACAGCTTAAGCAATTATAAGCTAATTTGCATTTAACTGATTACTTATTCTGTCATTGCGAGGCACGAAGCAATCTCAAGTAACCTCAATTAACTCAATGAGATCGATCGATTTGAATAAATAAAAAAACTTTGGGATGTGATCCCTGACTCTGATACACTTTTTGTGGATAACTTTTTATTAATTTAGATACCAATAAATTTAATTACATATCTTTGGAGGATATAAATGTTAGAAACAACTCTCGGATTAGAGATTATTGAAGTAGTAGAACAAGCTGCGATCGCATCTGCTAAATGGATGGGAAAAGGAGAAAAAGATACTGCGGATGAAGTAGCCGTAGAAGCCATGCGCGAAAGAATGAATAAAATCAGAATGCGCGGCAGAATCGTTATCGGAGAAGGCGAAAGAGATGACGCACCCATGCTCTATATTGGAGAAGAAGTAGGTATTTGTACTCGCCCCGATGCAGGAAATTACTGTAATCTTGATGAATTAATTGAGATCGATATTGCAGTTGATCCCTGTGAAGGTACTAACCTTGTTGCTTATGGACAAAATGGCTCTATGGCAGTACTCGCAATTTCCGAAAAAGGTGGATTATTTGCAGCACCCGACTTCTACATGAAAAAATTAGCTGCCCCTCCTGCGGCAAAAGGTCATGTGGACATCAACAAAACTGCTACAGAAAACCTCCAAATCATTGCTGAGTGCATGAATCGTAGTATAGAGGAATTAGTTGTTGTAGTAATGGATCGTTCACGTCATAACGACTTAGTGAAAGAAATTCGTGAAGCAGGGGCAAGAGTTCGTTTAATCAGTGATGGTGACGTTTCTGCCGCTATTTCTTGTGCTTTCTCAGGTAGCAACATTCACGCTTTAATGGGTATCGGTGCCGCTCCCGAAGGAGTTATTTCCGCCGCCGCTATGCGTTGCTTAGGTGGTCACTTCCAAGGACAATTAATTTATGATCCTGAAGTAGTGAAAACTGGTTTAATTGGTGAGAGTAAAGAAAGTAACCTTGAGCGTTTACGCAGTATGGGTATTACTGATCCTGACAAAGTTTATAACGCTGACGAGTTAGCATCGGGTGAAACCGTATTATTTGCCGCTTGTGGTATCACCCCCGGTACTTTAATGCAGGGTGTTCGTTTCTTCCATGGTGGTGCAAGAACTCAAAGTTTAGTAATCTCTAGTCAGTCTGGTACTGCTCGTTTTGTGGATACTATTCATATGTTCGATAAACCCAAAAATATCCAATTAAAATAATAACGTAGGGTGGGCATTGCCCACCTTTAATATTCTAATAAACTTCGATCGTAATATAAGAAAAGAAGGGTTGAATATTATTCAACCCCTACAGACAAATAAAAAATTTTTGACGATGTGGAATAAATTTGAGCTTACTCATTCCCTATTTTCTATTTTTTACCGATACTTTTACCGTAATCCCTAATTACCCTTATCCCTTATGATTGAATACGGCAAATATAGATATAGATAAATATTCAAACTTGATATTGTAAATATGAAAATTTTAATTACTGGTGGCGCTGGTTATATCGGTTCAGTATTAACGCCTGTTTTATTAAGTAAAGGCTATGAAGTAACTGTCGTTGATAATTTTATGTTTCGTCAAAATAGCCTCGCCGAATGTTGTCAATACGATACCTTTAACGTAGTTAGGGGGGATTGTCGAGACGAAGGGTTAATGAAAGATTTAGTGAAAGATGCCGATGTCATTATTCCTTTAGCGGCGTTAGTAGGTGCGCCTTTATGCGGTAGAGACAAGATAGCAACAGAAACCACCAATCGAGATGCTATCCAAATGTTATGCCGTTTAGCTAGTAAAGAGCAAAGATTTTTAGTACCCATTACCAATAGCGGTTATGGTATCGGAGAGAAAGGTAAATTTTGTACGGAAGAAAGCCCATTACGCCCTATTTCTGCCTATGGTGTCACTAAAGTGGAAGCAGAAAAAGCCATTTTAGAGAGAGAAAATAGTATTAGTTTCCGCTTGGCTACGGTTTTCGGGATGTCTCCTCGTATGAGAGTGGATTTATTAGTCAATGATTTTGTTTATCGTGCCGTGACCGATCGAACTGTGGTAGTATTTGAAGGACACTTTAAGCGTAACTATATCCATATCCGAGACGTGGTGAAGGTGTTTTTACACGGTTTAGACAACTTTGAGAGTATGAAGGGTAAACCCTATAACGTAGGCTTAGAAGACGCTAACCTGTCAAAATTAGAATTGTGTGCCGAAATTCAGAAACAGATACCCAATTTCTATTATATTGAAGCACCTATTGGTGAAGACCCCGACAAAAGAGATTATATTGTTTCTAATGCCCGAATTTTAAGTACTGGTTTTACTCCAGATTGGACATTAGCCAGAGGTATCAAAGAATTAATCAAAGGTTATACTATTCTTCGCAATACCATTTACTCTAACGTTTAATAATATAATGTTACTATTGAGTAGTAAAAATTTTGACTACTTTTTAGTAATCTTATGACTGCAAAAAAAATTTCTATCTCCATTTCTGCTGATTTAGCAGTATTTATGGAGAATTATAAAAAAAGTAAAGATTGTAAGTCTATTTCACAAATAGTTGAAGAAGCATTAATTTTACTTCGAGAAAAAGAATTAGAAAATGCCTACAGGGAAGCTAACACAGAAATAGATGATTCATGGGATGTATTAGCAGGAGATGGATTAAGTGATGAAACGTGGTGATATTTTCTATGCTAATCTTAATCCTACCATTGGTTCAGAAATTGCCAAAATTCGTCCTGTTTTAATCGTCAGTAATGACATCAATAATCGTATGGCTTCCACTGTAACGGTATTGCCCATAACTTCTAATACAATCAAAGTTTATCCTTTTGAGGTGTTTATCTCTAAAAATGAGTCGGGTTTACCTGAAGACTCAAAAATTCAAGCCCAACAAATTAGGACAATTTCTAAACAAAGATTGAAGGGCGATCGAATTTTTACTCTTAATCAAAATATAATGACTATAGTTGACATGGCAATTAAGTTACATTTAGGTTTAAATCCGTAAGGGCTTAATGTGTTAAGTGTACCAATGGTACGATTTAAGTTAATTCTCAAAATCTCTCCCCGTTGAATTTTCATCAAATTAATTCTTCTGTTATATAAAACTTACTCATAGTTAACTATGACGTTTACTTCTTGCTTCTACCAGAATAAGTAGATATGAGGAAGTATAATAAACTATCTGTTAACAGTTAAAAGCTCCCACTGATTCACTATTCATAAATTCTTTCACATCATCAGGATAAGTAAAATCCGATGGAATACTCTCTAATAATTCATCAAGAGTCAAAGATTCTTTCTTTTTTTTGATAATTAAACTATCATTTTCTTGAATTAATTCAACTACTGACTGTGTATCTAAATTTAAACTTTTCGCTAAAGTATGAGGAATACGCAAACCAAGACTATTTCCCCACTTTTTTAATTCAATTTCCATAATTTTTTGATTGAAATTATACATTGTATAATAACACTAACTAAATAAACCATGACACAAAGGAATCTCTATTTTGTCTTCCCCGAAATGAATATCAATAGTGGAGGGCATATCGCTCAAATGAAGTTTATGTCGATCGCACAGGAGCATTTTCTAGGTATATGCGATGTACAACCCGTCACCTATAGGAAGAAAGAAGCGAATATTCTGTACTTAGATGAGGTAATTAGGGATATTAGTGCGACTAATAATATTTATGCTATTCATTGGGGTCCTGATATTCCACAACTTTTAACAAAACTTAACAAATTTAATGTAGTTTATTTTGCTCACAGTACAGGATATAAGTTTAAAATCCCCTCAAAAGTGCCGATAATCAACGTTAGTAAGCATTCTCAAGCCTATTGGGGTAGATTTGCTCCAAATAACCTTATTTTTTATCTTCCTAATGAGATTTCCGACAAATATCAACAGCACTCAGGAGAAAGATCGATCGATGTATTAGTACAGAAACGCAAATCTTCCAAATATTTAATCGAAGAACTTGTACCAGCGTTAAATCCGCACTGTAATTTGACCTTAATTGATTACTGGGTGGAGGATTTAGCCACTATATTTAATCAAACGAAAGTGTATCTTTATGATTCTACGGAATATTGGGTACAAGCGAGAGCTAGTGAGGGTTTCGGGTTGCCTCCTTTAGAAGCAATGGCTTGTGGATGTACAATTTTTTCTAGTATAAATGATGCGTTATCAGATTATTTAGACCCTAGTTTTAATTGTCATAAATTGCGGGTTTATTCTAAGGAATATGATGTCCAAAGAATTTTATCGGCGGTGGAAAATTGGCAATCAAATACAAACAATTTAGACATAGTTAATAATTATCGTTTACCGTTAATAAAACAACGTTTTGATCATATATTTAAGGAAATTAATCTCTTTTTTGATCATCAAAAATCCTATCCTGCGAATATTCCTCCGATTATTCAAAACAAGCCCTTTTCTTTAGAGAAAGTTATCAAAAAAATTAAGTCTTTTTTCTAATTTTTTGTCATTGCGAGGCACGAAGCAATCTCTCTAATACTTTAGGTTATTGTAAATATTGAATACTATTAATTATTATATGAAAAATTCGATCAAACCATGTCAAAACACAATAGCGGTTATTTTAGCAGGAGGATTTGGTACGAGAGTTAAGCATCTTTTACCTAATATTCCTAAGCCCATGGCAACAGTCGCCGATAAACCTTTTATCGAATGGATTGTTAACTATTTACAGCAACAAAATATCGATAAATTTATCCTTTCTACAGGTTATTTAGGGGATGTGATAGAAAAATATTTTAAGCAAGAATCTTTCAACAAAATTAAGATAAATTGTTATCAAGAAAATGAACCTTTAGGCACAGCAGGAGGCTTTGTTAATGCAGTAAATTTGTCTAATCAAATACCTAATTCGTGGTTAGTAACTAACGGTGACTCTCTCATTTTTACTGACTTAAATCCCATGTTTGAGTATCTGAATAATGATGAGATTGAAGGGGTGATTTTAGGGTTATCTTTACCTGATGCTTCCCGTTATGGTTCGTTAAAATATGATGATGATTATAATTTAATTAGTTTTGCGGAAAAACAACAGGGAAAAGGTGTTATTAATGCTGGAGTTTATATTTTTAAACATTCTGTGATTAACAAATTTCCTGATAAAAAACCTCTCAGTTTTGAATATGATGTTTTTCCTGAGTTACTTCAAAAAGGATGTAAAATTAAAGTACATATAACGGAAGCACCTTTTTTAGATATTGGTACTCCTGAAACTTTAATTCAAGCTGAAAATTTTATCAAAAATAATTGGACTTTTTAATGTTCAAAAAATCATAAAAAATCATAAAAAATCATAATTGTCACTCCGTAAAACAGGCATCTTGCCTGTCTTTTAATCAATGTCTATTAGACATCTCTATTAATTACTAAAACAAGGGCTGAAGCCCTAACTACGAACAAATTAAAAATTTTTATTGAAACTTTAATTAGTATTTTAAAAAATAATGATTGACTTAAATTTTATTAACAATTCAGTGGCTTTAATCGATCGAAATCACGGTTTACTTAGTATAACAGGAGACGATCGACTTCGTTTTTTACATAATCAAAGTACGAATAATATTCAAGGATTAAAAGTAGGGGAAGGTTGTGATACCGTTTTAGTTAATTCTACGGGAAGAAATATCGATTTAGTTAGTGCTTATATTCAAGAAAATCAAGTCTTATTATTAGTATCTCCTCATCAAAATAAATCTTTATATGATTGGCTCGATCGATATATTTTTCCTTTTGATAAAGTAGCGATAAAAGACGTGACTAAGGACTATAAAATTTTTACTATAGTTGGTGAAAAAAGTCAAGAGTTATTATCTGAATGGGTAGAAAATGAGTTTTTAAATAGTCCAGAATTTAGTCATAAAATCGTTAATATTGAAGATATAGAAGTAATTATAACGGTGGGTTGCAATTTAAAATTAACTGGTTATAATCTGATTATTCCTCAAGAAAAAGCTCCTCAAATTTGGGATAAATTAACAGCGAAAAATCCTTTATTATTAACCGATGAAGATTATCAAACCTTAGAAATTATGCAAGGTAAACCAAGGGTAAACCATGAATTAATGGAAGAATATAATCCCCTTGAAAGTGGTTTATGGGATGCAATTTCTTTCAATAAAGGTTGCTATATCGGGCAAGAAACCATTGCTCGTTTAAATACTTATAAAGGCGTAAAACAAAAACTTTGGGGCATTAAATTAAAGGGTTCGATCGAACCTGAAAAAGACAATATTATTATGGTAGAAGGAGAAAAAGTTGGTAAAATTACTAGCTATTTACCAGAAGCAAATTTTGCCTTGGGTTATATCCGCACCAAAGCAGGAGACATAGGCTTAAAAGTTACTATCTCAGAGGTAGAAGGAGAAGTAATTAATATACCTTTTATTCGTCATGAATATTATCAACCTAACTCTCAAAATGATTCTTAAATAACCACCAAAAAATTAACGGATTTTAAGTTCCTTTTCTATTTCTCAAATCCTCCCGTAAATGCGATCGATCGGCTAAAATTTTGAGTAAAGGACCTCTTTCCGTAAATTCTACTACGGTGACAGAAGCTACAGGCATAGAAATTCGATCTCGGTAACGTCCAATGTCAATACCTAATAGACTACAGAGCATTATGCGAATAGTTGCCTTGTGAGACACAACTAAAACATTACCAGTAGAATAATTTTGTTCAATTTCTTCTAAAACTTGGCTACTGCGCCGTGCAATGTCAATGCCTTTTTCACCCCCCGTAGGGGCATTCCACCCCGGATCGGCTAACCAACGTACATACTCATCATGGTATTCTTGATTAACCTGTTCTGGCGTTTTTCCCTCCCAGTTACCATAAGCAATCTCTCGTAATCCATCTCTTTGTTGAATACCCATACCCAGACTTTTTGCCAGAGGGGTAGCAGTGGCAATGGTTCGAGAAAGGGGGCTAGAAAAAATCCCCTGCCAAGGCAGATGTTGATAGGCTTGACAAAAATCCTCCGCCATTAAGTATCCTTCCTCCGTCAAATCTAAATCGAGGATGCCACAATAGCCTCCCGTCATGCTCGATGTTGTTTCTCCGTGTCTGAGAAAATAAATTGTCAAACTCATATTTGTTCATGGTTGTTATATTTTCGATCGTATTCTAATATTTTTCATTTTGCCAGTGATTTTGTATTTTGAATAACCTTATTATTCGATAATATTCGATCGAACTAAGTTGAATTTTGGGAAAAAACTGTGCTGTTTTGAAAACTTTTAAACTAAATCTAAGGCTAGTTTTGCCGCCCCGACAATTCCTGCTTGATTGCCTAGTTGCGCTACCATTAATTTTAGTCCGACTCTTGAGGTGGGTAAAACTCTTTTTTCTATCTCCGCTTCCACAGAGGGGAGAAAATATTTACTACTAGCACTCACTCCCCCCCCAATGATAATGGCTTCGGGTGTCAACACATAAATTAAACTGGCTAATCCAGCACCTAATTTCTTACCATAATTTTGCCAAAATGTCAAGGCTGAAAGGTCATTATTTTCGGCTAATTGCCCTAATTCGGCAGGAGTTTTGTGGGTATCTCGATAAATGGCTGTAGCGGATACATATTGTTCTAATGAACCTTGATTACCACTGTTACAAGGAGGACCTTCGGGATTGAGAGTAATCAACCCTAATTCAGCACCTGAACCCAAATGCCCTGTAAATAGTTTACCGTTAAGAATAATTGCACCGCCTACCCCTGTACCTAATGTCAACATAATTAAGTTTTGATAGTTTTTTCCTGCGCCTAGCCATGCTTCTCCTAATCCTGCACAGTTGGCATCATTGGCGATCGAAGTTTTTAAGCCTGTTTTTGCTTCGAGGGTTTGTGCTAAGGGTACATTATGCCAACCGCTTAAGTTAATTGCTACCAGTGCGATTCTACCTTGGGCATCCGTTGGTCCGGGAGTACCTATACCTAATGCTACGGCTTTTTTTTGATGGTTTAATTCTTTCACTCCTAGTTCGATCGTACTCATTACCGCTTCAGGGGTTGCAGGTTGGGGAGTGGGAATGGTGAGAGATTCTACACAAGTGCCATTAGCCAAAAATCGACCTAATTTAATCGCTGTACCGCCTAAATCGACTCCTATTACTTCTTTTTCTGTCATGGTGTTATTCATAAGGTTAGCTATTGATAATTTTATAATTTTTTAGACTCAGATAAAATTTTCATTCTTAGTTTTAATTCTAGGGGTATATCAAGGTCTAATCCTTCTAAAAGGTCTTTTTTGTCAAAAACTTCGTCAGGTGTGCCTTGTAGAGCAATTTTACCCTTATCCATGACGAAAATCCAGTCCGCCCAACCATAGATAAAATCTAGATCGTGGGTTGCCAGTAAAATTGTTGTCCCCTCGATCGAGATTTGTTGTAATTGTTTAATTAGTTCTTTTCTTTGTCGAGGATCGAGGTATGCTGTAGGTTCGTCTAGTAATAAGATTTTAGGTTTCAGAATCATCACATCGGCGATGGCAAGGCGCTTTTTTTGTCCTAAACTGAGATAATTAACGGGAAAATGGGCTAATTCTTCTAGGTTAAATTCTTTTAAAGTATTGGCTACTCGCAAGGCAATTTCATCATCGGGGATTCCTAAATTACACAAGCCATAGGATAAATCTTCTTCTACAGTCGTGGCGACTAATTGTTGTTCGGGGTCTTGAAATACTAATCCTACTTGTTGATACCACTGTTTAAATAAGGTTCGATCGATCCCTCGATGATTATACTTTAAAGGTTGACCGAAAAACCGAATAACACCTCGATCAGGACGATATAAACCGTTTGCTAATCGTAAAAAAGTAGTTTTTCCTGAACCATTATTACCAATTAAAGCGTAGCGTTTTCCTTCTTTTAGTTGTAAAGAAAGGTTATTTATTGTTGGTTTTTGACTACAGGAATAAGTGTAAAATATTTGCTCAAATTCGATCATTCTGGTTATATTATCAATAGGATTTTATGGTTAAGCTCGATCGTCAACTCCAATTAATTTTACAATAACTTCGCAAACAGGGCGTTTTCATTCTCGAAATTTGATCTAAGAAGAAACTATAATTGACATGAAATTTAGCCATTTTTTATGGTTAGAAAATCAATTATTATGAAAAACCATGATATTTTTGTAGAAATTGAGTTAAATTTATTTAACTATCGCTATTAGACGTGTAATGAATTACACGTTAGGATAATGGTTTCAACTCATATAGGAATGCTATAGTTAAATTTCATTAAAAATCAAATAATAATCACATCAATTAATTTCTATTTATTAATAGTAATAAAATGAGTAAATTTAGTAAAACATGGTGGGGAAAACGTTTTATCGAAGCCTTAGAATCTTTGATGGATTCAGGAAGATTAAGTCGAGGACGTAGTTATGCCAACAACGATCGAATTAAACAGTATAAAATTACTAATGGAAAAATCACAGCAAAAGTGAGAGGTTCAGTTAATGCTTATTTTGGCGTTTATAAAGAACCTTTGTACAAAACTGAAATTTCTTTAACTCCCATTTCTCAAGAAGATTGGGAAAAAGCGATCGAACTTCTGTCTTCTCAAGCCAGTTTCGTCAGTAAACTATTGATGAATGACATGCCCGACAATATAGACGAAGTATTTTATCAAAAATTAAAGTTACATCTACTTCCCCATAATAGTAGAGATTTTGATACCGATTGTTCTTGCCCCGATTGGTCAAATCCGTGTAAACATATAGCTGGAGTCTATTATCTTATCGCTTCTGAGATCGATCGAGATCCCTTTTTACTGTTTGAATTGCGTGGACTTTCTAAAGAGAAACTTCATGAGCAATTAATCAAATCTCCTTTAGGACAAGTTTTGTCTCAAGGATTAACCACAGAGAATTTAGCACCAGAACCAGTAGAATCCTATTATACTAAGCCAATCTTAGTAACACCTAATAGCAACATAAATCAAAAAGAATTTTGGCAAGGAGAAAAAAGAATCCCAGAAAATTTACCAGATAATACCCCTAATACTATCCCCGCTATTGTCATCAAAAAAGCAGGAGATAATCCTCCATTTTGGCATAAAGATAGTTCTTTTATCGAAATCATGGACGATTTTTATAGTCGAGTTCGCAAAACATTATAATTGAAAGTTGGATCAGATTATTAATTTCAAAATATACAATCTATCTTGCCTGAATACTTACATTCATATACCAAGAATATTAAGAAACAAAATTCCCATACTATCGTCAACCATCATAAGTAAGTTAGGAAATATTAAACCATGAAAAACATAACTAATTCCCCTATTTTTACCAGTGTAATTATGACATTAGGATTTATCGCCATGAGTCATAATTCTGTTAATGCCCAAAGTATCGGCAATAATCAACAACCTCAACCATTTCAAAGTAATGAAGTCAATCCCATGCACGGTACAAGTGGCTTTAACCCCATGCAGTTGATTCACAATGCCAACTTTTTCAATAGCCGTACAGGAGAAGAATTTGTCGAAGATACAAACAAAAATATTGATAGTGCCGCCCAAGACTTTAGACAACAACAATTACAACGTATGATGGAAATGCAAAAACAACAACAATCAACCCCCTCTCAAACCATTGACAATCAACAATAAATAGTGGATAGTTTATAGTGAATAGTGTAGAGTTATTATCAAAAAGACGGCTAAAGCCATTACTACGAACTAATTTATAATAATTTTTACCAGAAGTCTAATAGTGATTGATATAGCATAAGGTTTTGAGATTGTGGATATACCTCGCAATTACATTATCATTTCAGTTGCTTTAGCCGACTTGGGCTATTAGCTTCGTCAATTTATTGCGAAGTGATTCATTGCATAAAACCTACTTTTTGTCAAGTTTTATGTTAAGATTTATCAGCCAACGGCTTCATTTATTTCAATGTGGGTTATTGATTAACACCAAAAAACTTGTTTCATTAATCATTCGACCTTCTTAATTTTCCATTCTTCATTACTACAACGATGAATTTAACCCTTTATAACACTCTCACTAACCAAGAAGAAGAATTTATCCCTCTCCATGACAACAAAGTTAATATGTACTGTTGCGGTATAACAGTGTATGATTATTGTCATTTAGGTCATGCTAGGACTTGTATTATTTGGGATGTGGTGAGACGTTATTTAGAGTGGCGTGGTTATAAGGTTAAATATATTCAAAATTTTACAGATATTGACGACAAAATTCTTAATCGGGCGCGACAGGAAAAAACCACTATGGAGGCTGTCTCCGAGCGTTTTATTGAGGCGTATTTTGAGGATATGGAAAGATTAAACGTCAAAAAAGCTGACTCCTATCCCCGTGCTACTCATACCCTAGACGGTATCAAAAAATTGATTTGGGAATTGGAGGAGAAGGGCTTTGCTTATCAAACCCAAGGGGATGTTTATTATTCCGTAAGCAAGTTTAAAGACTATGGCAAGTTATCGGGGCGTAAATTGGAAGATCTACAAACGGGTGCTAGTGGTAGAGTTAATCAAAGTGAAGCGGTTAAACAAGAGTCTTTTGATTTTGCTTTGTGGAAATCTGCTAAACCAGATGAGCCTAGTTTTGATTCTCCTTGGGGGAAAGGGCGCCCCGGTTGGCACATTGAATGCTCGGCTATGGTTAGGGAGATGTTAGGAGAAACGATCGATATTCATGTAGGAGGTAATGATTTAATTTTCCCTCACCACGAAAACGAAATTGCTCAATCGGAAGCGGTGACAGGGAAACCTTTATCTCGCTATTGGTTACATAATGGCATGGTGAAGGTTGACGGGGAGAAAATGTCAAAATCTCTCGGTAATTTCATTACTATTCGGGATTTATTGGCAAAATATGACCCTATGGCGATTCGTCTTTTTATCTTACAAGCTAATTATCGTAAACCTCTTGATTTCACGGATGATGCTTTGAATGCTGTAACTAATGGTTGGCATACTTTTGCCGAGGGCTTACTTTTTGGAATTAAGTATAGAGATAAGCTAAATTGGACAGAAAAAGGACAGTTTACAATTATTAAATCAGTTCAGGAGGAGTTTTGTCAAGCCGTCGATCGAGATTTTAATTTTGCATCGGGGTTAGCTATCTTGTTTGAACTAGCAAAAGAGTTGCGCAAAGAAGGTAATCTATTAAGCCATGAGGGCAAAACCGTTCGATCGAGCCAAGAATTAGGAGATAAATGGCACACTTTAGTTACTTTAGCCCAAGTATTAGGATTAGAGGCACATTATGAAGAAAAAGAGCCAGTAGCTTTGTCTATTTCTGAGGCAGAAATTGAGACTTTAATTCAACAAAGATTGGAGGCACGAAAGGCGAAAAACTACCAAGAGGGAGATCGAATCCGAGACTTTTTAAAAGAGAAGGGAATTACCTTAATTGATGCACCCGGCGGTGTTACTAAATGGCAAATTAATATCGAGCTACCCTATCTCAATTAGTAAACTTAGATGCGTCCTAGCTTATAACTTTTAAAGTTCTGCCTATCGATTATGAATCACGATTTACAACCCACTAAAGATTTAATTTTAATTGTCGATGATGTACCTAGTAACTTAAATATACTTTCAGAAACCCTGATTGAAGCTGATTATGAAATTGCAATTGCCACCAACGGAGAAAGGGCATTAAAACAATTACAGAGAATCCATCCTAGCCTAATACTGTTAGATATTCAAATGCCAAAGATGGATGGGTTTGTTTTGTGTCAACATCTTAAAGATAATCCACAAACGTCTCAAATACCAGTGATTTTCATGACGGCATTAAACGACATCGACAACAAAATCAAAGGCTTTGAATTAGGAGCATTAGATTATATTACTAAACCCTTTCAAACTCAAGAAGTCCTTGCCAGAGTCAAAACTCATATACAGTTAAGTAAACTTACCCATAATCTACAGGCAGAAATTGAACAGCAAACCCTCTCCTTAAAAAAAGCAAAAGAAGCCTCCGAGAAGGCAAATATTGCCAAAAGTCAGTTTATTGCTAATATAAGTCATGAATTACGCACTCCTCTCAACGCCATTTTAGGGATGACGGAATCATTATTAGAAGGAGTATTTGGAAAAATCAATCAGCAACAAATAAAACCCCTTAATGTTATTCAAAAAGCGGGGAATCATCTCTTAGCATTAATTAACGATATTCTCGACTTTGCCAATATAGAATCAGATAAATTAGAATTATCTTTATGTGAAACTTCTATTGAAAATGTAATTTATTCCAGTGTTAATTTTATTGAAACATTGGCAACGAACAAGTCTCAACAATTAGATATTATTATTCAAAATGATTTACCACCAGTGCTTATTGATGAAAAACGCATCCGTCAAGTATTAATTAACTTGTTGAATAATGCTGTTAAATTTACTCCAGAAGAGGGAAAAGTTACCCTTAATGTCTCATTAATTCAAGCATCTCATCCAGAGACAAAAGAATTAATTAATGTCTCAATTAGGGATACTGGTATTGGCATTGCTGAAGAAAATTACTCTGAGCTTTTTCAACCTTTTACTCAAATAGATAGTAAGTTAAATCGTCAATATGAAGGCATAGGATTGGGCTTATTTTTAGTAAAAAAAATAGTTGAGCATCATGGTGGAAATATTGATTTAAGTAGCAAATTAGGGCAAGGTACTTGTGTTAGCTTTACCATTCCTGTACATCAGGAAAAAGGCATGATTTCGTTAGAAAAAGATCAGTTATCAATTTATACGACAAATGAATATACAAAAGAAGATCAACATTTAAAGCCACTTTCTATTACTTTTATTGTGGATGAAAAAAATGCGAATATCAATACAATTCATAATTATTTAAGAGCGAAAGGTTATAAGATTTTAATTAAAAAAAATGACGGAGATGCTCACAGTCTTATTGAAAAGGATAATGCACAATTAATTTTAATTGATATTTCTACTAATATTTATCAGGAACAAGTAAATACTATAGAGCAAATTTTTGCAGGTTTACAAGGAGAAAAAAAACCAATTATTATTTTATTATCACCAACAATTGATCATCAAAAACATAGTTTTATTATGCCAACAGAGGGGATTATTTATCTATATAAACCCATTCGTCTCTCGGAGTTATATCTAAAAATTAACTCTTTTACCACCCCCTAGTTAATTTAATGTGTTGAATAGACATCTTCAAAAATACAGGCAAGATGCCTGTTCTACGATGGTAAAATCATAATTATTGGAGAAGTCTAATGCCTTGATTTTCTTAATGTTCTGATTTATTCAGCAAACCCTAAAGTAATTTTACTCCTATTTTACTAATATCTACAGCGTAGCCTCCGATGGTTAAATAAACCGTGTTGGCAATTCCCCCCATAAGGCGGGTTAGTTTTCCTAAACGAGTACGAAATAACCGCCCTAATTCATAAGCAGGTACTATTCCCCATCCTGTTTCTTCGGCGATTAAGATTATCTCACAAGGGCTATTTTCAAGGCTCGATCGAAACTTCTCTACTTCTTGTTGCCACAATACTTCATCTTTTTCTAGCCAATTCGCCACCCATGTCCCCAAAGAATCGATTAAAATGCAATTATCTTCCGTTATGGGTTCGATCGAACTGCCTAAAAACAAGGGAATTTCGAGGGTTTGCCAATATTTTGGTCTTCTTTGCTGATGTTCGAGTATTTTTTGAGTCCATTCTGCATCATCATCATTTTTGGTAGCGGTAGCGATATAAACCACAGATTTTTGACTCTCAATAGCTAAAGACTCTCCCCATTCACTCTTACCAGAATTTGCACCCCCCGTAACTAAAACAACATTACTCATACACAAGGGGAAATTAACACAAAAGGTTGAACGATAATGGTGTTAAATTTATGGGTTTCATCTTCATTCCATGCACTCAACTGTTCGACTGTAGGTTTTTGTATTAATTGTTCACTTATCCACCGTTGTACTAATTCGGTTTTATCCTCTGCGATGGCATATCCTACCTCAATTAAGTCCAAATTAGCCTCCACCACGATAAGAGCGTCTCTTTGGGCATGGGGTTTTAAATCCTTCCAATCCATCGGTGCTATTTGTTCTTGTAATTGAGCTTTTAAATCTGACATGAAAAATGATGATAGAAAATTCACTATCCATTATTCACGATCGATTGTTAATTGTCAATAAGCTAGAACGCATTTAAGTTTACTGATAAAGACAGGCAAAAGGTAAGAGGCATCGGGGCATAGGCAATAAAGATTATGGGTTATTTCCATTAATTTAAAAGGCTCTCTTACTTTGAGTATGATAAATTAATCGAAAAGGGTGTCAGGCGGCGCACTGAGCGTAGTCGAAGTGTATCAGGTGGCAGGTGTTAGGTTAAATTAAAACTGTAAATTTATAATATTTGCATTTTTAAAATCCTAAATCTATTATATATCAATACTTTTAACGATTATTTATTACTAAAATATCATAACTACTGTAGAAGAGCCATTTAAAATTTCTCTGGAAACAAACTTCTAATACCTTCTTCGGATGCGTCACAAATTCCCCTCTCGGTAATTAATCCCGTGACATATTTGGCAGGAGTCACATCAAAACCATAATTCATCGCAGGTGTTGTCTCAGGGCAAATTAACACTGATTTGATTTCTCCGTCAACTTTACCTTGTATATACTTTACTTCGTTTTGATTTCTTGTCTCGATCGAAATCTCTTTAATACCATCGGCAATAGAGCAATCTAAAGTGGAAGAAGGTAAGGCAACATAAAAGGGGATATTGTTATCGTAAGCCGCCAATGCTTTAAGATATGTGCCAATTTTATTCGCTACATCACCTTTTCGAGTAGTTCTATCAGTTCCAACTATAACCAAGTCCACCATACCATGTTGCATTAAATGCCCTCCCGTGTTGTCAGTAATCAAAGTATGGGGGATGCCTTGTTGATTTAACTCAAAAGCGGTTAAATTTGCGCCTTGATTGCGGGGGCGAGTTTCGTCAACCCACACATGAATATCAATTCCTGCTTGTTGTGCCTGATACATCGGTGATGTTGCTGTACCCCAATCGATCGTAGCTAACCAACCAGCGTTACAATGGGTGAGGATATTAACGGTTTTACCCTGTTTTTCCTCCGCAATTTTTTTGATGAGAGATAGCCCATACTCCCCAATTTTAAAGCAAATCTCTATATCTTCCTGCTTAATTTGATCCGCTTTTTCTAAGGCAATGTTGATTTTTTCTTCAACATTTTTCCCTTGACGAATTATGGTTAACATCTCATTGATTGCCCAGACTAAATTAACCGCCGTAGGGCGAGTTTGGGCTAATTTTTGTGCTACTTCTTCTATATATATCTCAGGTTTCGATCGATTTTGAGCTTCCACACAAGCCAAATATAAACCATAGGCGGCGGTAACACCAATTAAAGGCGCACCCCTTACCACCATTTCTTTAATGGCAAAAATTGCATCATCGGTAGTTTTGATGTCGAAAATTTCAATTTGATGAGGAAAAAATCGTTGATCAAAAACCTGTATAATTTGCTTATTTTCTTGGCTTATCCAAATAGTTTGATAATGTTTGCCGTTAATTTTCATATAGTTTTAATTTTAAAAAATTAGTAAATTTAACTTTCTGATTGCTATAATACCTGCTACCTGACACCTTTTTTTAGACAGAATCTATCATACTCAAAGTAAGAGAGCCAAAATTGTTATATCGTATTGTTATTAATTCCCATCAAAAACAAGATAATCTGATAAATTTAGAATCAGATCAAGAACATTATTTGCGTCGAGTAGTAAGATTAAATAATGGAGATATTTTTATTGCCTTAGATGGTAATGGTAAAGGTTGGCAAGTTAAATTAACCGCCGATGGAGGCGAAATTCTCGATTCTCTAATGGAAAATAGAGAGTTACTAACGAAAGTGACTTTAATGATTGCCTTGCCTAAAGGTAACGGTTTTGAGGATATTATTCGTTGCGTGACAGAATTAGGTGTCAATTCGTTACAACCTGTCATCAGCGATCGAACTATCGTCAAACCGAAGGAGAATAAGCTCGAAAGATGGCGTAAAATTGCCATGGAAGCCTCTGAACAATGTGAACGGTTAATTGTGCCGAATATTGAGCCTCCTATCCCCGTTAAACAGGCTTTTTCACAATTTCATGATCTTAATATACCTAAATATATCGCCGTGGCTCGATCGAATGCACCCCATTTGTTACATTTTCTGCAACAAAATTTATCACCCTCTGAAATGGTGATTGCCACAGGATGCGAAGGCGGTTGGACTCCGAAGGAAGTACAAAGTTCGATCGAACACGGGTTTCAAGAGATTTCATTGGGCAATAGAATTTTAAGAGCAGTCACCGCGCCTATTATGGCAATGTCTCTTGTTTCTTCTTTCGATTTCAATTAAGTCTGCTTAGTCTATTTTTCTTCTGTCAAACTGAGGTTTTGTTGGGTTACGTTATCACTAACCCAACCTACAAGTTAAATCTAAAAGCTAAACTTAATATTACCCATACTTAGCTAATCCATTCTGTGTGGAAAAATTCCCCTCTGGGTTTGTCGATGCGCTCGTAAGTGTGCGCCCCAAAATAATCCCTTTGGGCTTGGGTTAAATTCTGAGGAAGTCGATCGAGCCTGTAACTGTCAAAGTAGTTTAAGGAAGCACTAAACGCAGGAACGGGAATGCCCATTTTAGTCGCTAATACTAGCACGTCACGCCATGCCTGTTGTCGATCGAGAATACTTTGTTTAAACTCAGGTGCGAGGAGTAAATTAGCTAAATTAGGGTTATCGGTGAAAGCCTTGTTAATTTTACCTAAGAAACCCGCTTTGATGATACAACCTCCCTTCCAAATTCGAGCAACTTCGGGTAAATTGATATTATAATCATATTCTGCTGAAGCCTTAGCAATCAAAGCCATACCTTGAGCATAGGAACACATTTTCGAGCAGTATAAAGCATCCTTGATTTTAGTGATAAAACTTTCTACATCACCGTCAAATTTTTCGGTAATGCCCGTTAATTCCTTCGATGCTAACACCCTTTCTTCTTTGTAACTGGAGATCGATCGAGCATACACCGCCGCATAAATCGTGGGAATGGGTACACCCATTTGCAATGAATTAATTACAGTCCAACTACCTGTACCTTTTTGCCCTGCCGCATCCACAATTAAATCAATAAGATGTTTGCCCGTTTCCGCATCTTTTTTCGGGAAAATATTGGCAGTAATCTCGATTAAGAAGGAATTTAGCTCATCTGTTGTATTCCAATCACTAAATACTTCCCCTAGTCTATCGTTATCTAAACCTAAGCCGTTTTTCAACAAATCGTAGGCTTCAGCGATTAACTGCATATCCCCGTATTCAATGCCATTATGCACCATCTTGACGTAGTGACCTGCACCACGAGGACCGATATAGGTGACACAAGCACCATCATCCACTTGGGCGGCAATTTTGGTTAAAATTGGTTCAAGTTCATCGTATGCGGTTTTAGTACCCCCCGGCATCAAAGAAGGTCCATTTAACGCTCCTTCTTCACCTCCGCTTACTCCCATACCCATGAACCCTAATCCTGTTGATTCTAGCTCGATCGTGCGTCTTTCCGTGTCTTCATAGAGGGAGTTACCACCATCGATAATCATATCCCCTTCATCTAGTAAAGGTTTTAATTGCTGAATAACTGCATCTACAGGCGCCCCTGCTTTTACCATTACTAAAATCTTACGAGGACGTTCCAATGTTTGCACAAATTCTTCTAAGGAATAAGCCGCTTTAACGTCTTTACCTTGCGCCCTAGTTGCCATAAATTCTTCTGTTTTGTTGGCACTACGGTTGTAAACAGCAATGGGAAAGCCCCGACTTTCTACGTTAAGGGCAAGATTTTCCCCCATAACTGCTAATCCGATGACTCCAAAAGTTCTTTTGGTCATAAAACAATACCTATTTCGATCGATAATAAATCTATATACTTTTTAGGGTAACTCGATCTTCTCAGAATGGTTCATGAAGATATTAAAAGTTATGCACTTGTACCAAAAATCAAAAGATTGAGATTCCTTCGCTACTCTCAGAATGACAGAATATTGTTAGAGGTGCGTAAGTCCTATAGTTTTGAGTAGGTAATCTTGTTTTATTCCCTAAATTTGGCTAAATAATTAAACCATTGGAGAGCTAAATTAACGTCGGTAAAAGGTACATTAATAGTTTCATTGTCTTTTAATAAAAACTCCAAATTTGCTTCTCCTTTGTCGGGAATGTTATCAAATTTTACGATTTTATTTTTAAAAGTGATATTCATTTTAGAAATATTTTTTAACGAAAAAGTCCGCTCATTAATAATACCTTTATCAGTCGGTTTTCCCCATGTAATTAAATCTCCTTTTTTACCTAAAACTGCATAAATATCATACTTAGCATTATCAAATTGTTGCGCCCAAAGTTTATAGGCTTCCACTTTTTGATATTCTTTTTTGCCACTCCATGCTAACCAGATAAAAACTACTAGCAAAGGCAACCATAATAAACCACGTTCCATGTTAAAATTGTCAACTAAAATTAAATAAGTATAAAATAGAATTTACTCTATCAAAAATAGATACACTGAGAATAATTAATTATATGACTTCTTATACAACTTCCTCCGCTAGAGCTGAAATGAATGAATTGAGAAGACTCAAAACTTTACTCCCCCCAGAGTTACAGAGTTGGGTTATGATTGAAGCGTCCACAGAAGTTAATCCCCCCTTAATCCGTAGTGAAGAATTAGGCAAAGATGAGATAGAGATTCAAATTGACTTAGCAAAATGGGAAAATTTAGCAATAGATCAACGTAATTTGATGTTTTGGCATGAGGTAGCTCGTATTCAAAATGATACCATACCCCGTGAAGGTTGGGAAATGGCAGCCTTAGCTATTGGTTTAGGGGGTGCTGTGGGTGAGTTGTGGGTGCAAGATGGTTTATTGCTATTGTTAGCTTTAGGATTATGCAGTATTTCTGGTTATCGTCTCTGGCAGAAAAACAACGGAGAAAAAAATCTTCGGGATGCCATCGAAGCGGATGAAAAAGCTATTATTATTGCGACTCGTTTTGGTTATTCCATGAAAAATGCTTATCAAAGTTTAGGTAGTGCATTTAAAACTCTCATCGAACAAACTCCTAATCGTAGTCAACGTAAGAAATATGAGGAGCGTTTACAGGCTTTGCGTCGTAGTGCGGCTAAAGCTAAACAAAAACAAGAGCAACCGATGGAAAATCAACCTCTCAAAACTCCTCCCGTTCGATCGAGAAGTAGTGCTAGAATGAAGAACATATAAACCTAATCGAAGTGTGCCCTTTCATCACCTAAATATCCCGATAGCGATACTAAAGAGAATATAATCTCGTCTAATCCCTCTCACATCGCTATCAAAAAGAAAATCGGTTTTTCTACTTTGAGTATGATAAATTATTGATGAAGGTAGGCAAAAGGCAAGAGGCAAGAAAGATTATGGGTTATTTCCATTAATTTTAGAATATACCATCTATTTTGTGAGCAAAATAATAACTATAGAAAGAATTTTATAGATTACTGCATAAATTGCTAATCTGCTACTGATAAGTAAATAGAAGAATTTGTAAAGGATAATCCATTTCATGAATATACAAGACTCTAATTCTAATGTTACCCAAGATAATTTACTCATAGTAACAGATTGTCGTAGAGCAACTTCTGGTTCTAGTTATTTCACAAAGGCTAGTTATGAGTGCATTATGATTCGTAAGAAATAAGGGGTAAATTAATGGACATAACAGATACTCAATTAACCCTTAATCAGCTACAAAATCAATTAACTTTAACTTTAGATAATCCCTCATCAGTAAAGTTACAAATAAAGCAGATTAATCTCATTCAAAAACAATTAAAAGCGATAAAAAAGGAGGTTAATTTAGAAATAAAGCAAATCAATCAAACTGCATCTCAATCAACCCCTGATAGTTTAATTTCTGTGGGATTAGACATATTTGGAAAAAGGAGATTAGCAGGTCAAATTAGACAAACAACAAGGAGGGCAATTCAAGCAGAAAAAATTAATTTGAGACAACCCTATCTTAATCTAAAAGACTATATTGATATGCTCATTTTAGAAGGGGATAAACTCAAACTAAAAGCAGAACAATTCTTAACTAATTATTAAAATCTATGAAAAACGATCGAACTCTAAAAGTTATTTTGACAGTCATTGCGATAAGTCTGGTGATGATTGTGATTGAGTTAGCTAGTTTTACCCCTGTTAATGCTAGTAACTCTGTAATCGATGTCAATATCCGTCAGGTTAACGGTAGAACTATCTATGGCGGTGTTCCTGTAGAAATTAGTAAATGAGGTAAATTATGTTAGAGTCACAAATGAAACAAATTAAAAATTATTTAGGTTCTTTTCTTAACTTTTTTGGAGAAGATAAAGAACTTCAAAAACGAGAATATTTCGATAAATTAGAACAAACATTAGAATTAACAATTAAGATTTTTAAGAAATATAATGTTTCCAATAGTTTTGGGATTTCTTTTTGTAACCATGAAAACTATAGCACAAATGAAATGTATTTATTTCTGTTGTTCAATAATGATGAAGCTAAATGGCAAATAATTGAGGAAAATAAGCCTAAAAGTTTTGAAGAAAGTATTACGACAAATGAATTAGTTACTTATTGTTGGGAGAATAAAGTGGAACTAAAAAGATTAATTAATTCTTTATTTGATTATATCAGTCAATTATTCGCAAAAAAGGAACAAGTTATTAAAAAAGAAAAGGATAAATATATCTCAGAAATGGCTTGTCTAAATGAAGCAATAAAAAATTTACAAGAATTAGCAGATACTGATATTTCAGAGGATATTAAAAATAAATAATAATGACTCAACCAACACTATTAACATCAGGAATAAGAGATAACCATAATCGGGGTACTGTAGCTGATTTTCTCCGCAGTAATCTTTCTTCTGGTTCTCTTTTGTCGATCGTTCTGTGGCGTTATTCGATCGAACTTTTGTGAAAATTGGAGTAAATTTTATGCCGAGAATATTTGATAACATTGACCAAAAATTATTAGAAGGTCTTAAATATAGTATTGACTCGGCTTATGGTGCAGACTTTTGTGTCGGCTATTTTAATTTAAGAGGATGGCGATTAATTGCTGATGAAATAGAGAGTTTTTCTGGGGAAGATAATCAACGGTGTCGGGTATTAATTGGGATGCAAAAATTACCGTCAACTCAACTGTATGAAGAATTAAAAATACTCAAAAGTAAGGAAGACACTCGTATTTCTCAGGGAAGAATTAATGATTTAAAAACCATTATTGCCCGTGAATTTCGAGAGCAATTAATGATAGGCATTCCTTCTAGTGTTGATGAAAAAGGTTTACAACAATTAAGAAAACAACTTCTTAGCAACAAAGTCAAAGTTAAACTACATTTACGTTATCCTCTCCATGCTAAACTTTATCTACTTTATAAACTCGATCGAGATCAACCCATTATCGGCTATTTAGGCAGTAGTAATCTCACTTTGTCAGGGTTAAAAAATCAGGGAGAATTAAATATTGATGTTTTAGATCATGATGCCACTAATAAGCTACAGGAATGGTTTAACGATCGATGGAATGATAGATTTTGCATTGATATTAGTCAAGAATTAGCTGATATTATTGATGAAAGTTGGGCAACGGAAAAATTAATTCCTCCTTATTATATTTATGTAAAAATGGCTTATCATCTTTCGACTGAAGCAAGAGATGGTTTAAGTCAATACGCTATTCCCTCGGAATTTAAACTATTTGACTTTCAAGAAGCCTCCGTAAAAATTGCCTGTCATCATGTTAATCGCCGAGGAGGAGTGATTATTGGGGATGTGGTAGGCTTAGGTAAAACTATGGTGGGAACAGCGATCGCACGGGTGTTAGAGGAAGATTTTGGATTTAGTACCTTAATTATCTGTCCGAAAAACCTTGTCACTATGTGGGAAAATTACCGAGATACCTATGGTTTAAGGGCAAAAATTCTCTCTATCAGCATGGTAGAAAAAGAATTAGAGAATGTACCTGCTAGATTTAGACTGGTATTGATTGATGAAAGTCATAACCTACGCAACCGAGAAGGAAAAAGATATGCTTGTATTAAAGATTATATTGAGCAGAGTGGGAGTCGTTGCATTCTCTTAACTGCTACCCCCTACAATAAAAGTTACCTTGATTTGTCGGCACAATTAAGGTTATTTGTGGGAGAAGATGAAGATTTAGGTATAAGACCAGAAGAATTATTAAGGAATACTAATTTTGCAATTCAACATCCAGATATTAGCCCTCGTACTTTAAAAGCCTTTGAAAACAGTGAATATTCCGACGATTGGCAACAATAGTGTAGTCAAAACAAGATAGACACGAATCGACATGGGAAAAAATTGGAAAATAAACGCTGAAAAATTAAAACTAAATAAAAAAAGTTAAAATTGAATTTTAAGTCTAAGATTAAGGGAAAAAGAGAAAAAGATGAGACAAAAAAAGGTAGTTAAAATTTGAGAATGAAAAAACCCTGGGCAACAAGCAGGGTTAAATGTAAAAAGTATTGTTAAAAGAGAAATTTTTACGATCGAACATACATTAATTATCAAAAAAATTGGAACTTTAACTATAGAAG
The DNA here is from genome assembly GCF_050753365.1 of Geminocystis sp. CENA526. Classification (NCBI taxonomy): domain Bacteria; kingdom Bacillati; phylum Cyanobacteriota; class Cyanophyceae; order Chroococcales; family Geminocystaceae; genus Geminocystis; species Geminocystis sp. CENA526. The sequence goes on along the minus strand of NZ_JBLZFY010000015.1, from coordinate 12,844 downwards.
ATAGTAACAAATTAGAAGAATCATTAAAACTATGGCTAGGTTTTTAATAATAGACTAATATGAATAATTTAGACAAAGAATTAGTAATTTGTATCAAAAATGATGATTATTTAGTGTCTTTAGAAATTAAGAAAATTTATGAAATTATACCAGATGAAAAAGCAAAAAAACACAATATGATTAGAGTTATTGATGAATCAGGAGAAGATTATCTTTATCCTAATTCTTATTTTTTACCTCTTAAATTAACTAATTCTAGTCAAGAGTTATTAGCTTTATTTAGTTAATAGATGAAATAGATAAAGTATTAGCTCAACATTATGGCTTTAGTGAGGAGGAATTAGAGGATATTCAAAATAGAGCAATGAAGAACCATATTTCCTTAGAGAATAGAAGAAAAATTGAGCAAAGTTCGATCGAACGGTTAGACTTAATCATCAATTCTATCTTAACTCTTAATACTTGGGGGGATTTAGATAAACTATTATCTTAAAAAATGTTAACTTTCTTAAAGAAAAAAAGATGATATTTCTCGTTAAATTTTCATTAAAATAAAAGAAATGGGGAATTAACAACTATTCACTATTGACTATTCATTATTTACTAAAAAAATGTCTGTAAATACATTAAAAATAGATGGCATTGACGTAGCAGTGGAAGCAGGTACAACTATTCTTAACGCTGCGAAGGAGGCAGGAATCCCGATTCCAACCCTCTGTCACCTAGAGGGGGTTTCTGATGTGGGTGCTTGTCGTTTATGCTTGGTAGAAATCAAAGGTAATCCTAACCTTGTGCCTAGTTGCGTCACTGAAGCCTTAGAAGGTATGGAAATCTTAACCCAAACTGAGCAGTTACAAGAATATCGCAAGATGATTGTAGAATTACTCTTTGCGGAAGGTAATCACGTTTGCGCTGTCTGTGTCGCTAACAATAACTGTCAACTGCAAGACGTAGCGATCGAAGTAGGCATGGATCATACTAGATTTAATTATCGCTTCCCTCAGCGAGATGTGGATTTATCTCACCCTCAATTTGGCATTGACCACAATCGTTGTATCCTATGTACTAGATGCGTGAGAGTGTGTGCCGAAATCGAAACCGCCCATGTGTGGAATGTTGCCTTTCGAGGCGCCGCCGCTAAAATCGTTAGTGGCTTGAATCAGCCTTGGGGAGAGGTGGACGCTTGTACATCCTGCGGTAAATGTGTAGATGCTTGTCCTACAGGTAGCATTTTCCGTAAAGGTAGCACTACCGCCGAAATGGTCAAAGATCGCAGTAAAGTTGAATTTTTAAGTAATGCACGGGAGAAACACCAATGGACAAAATAAAATTTGCTACAGTATGGTTAGCAGGATGCTCAGGTTGTCATATGTCATTCCTTGACTTGGACGAATTTTTGTTCGATGTCGCCGAAGCGGTGGACGTTGTATATAGCCCTGTTGCCAGTGACATCAAGCATTATCCTGATAACGTTGACGTGTGTTTGGTAGAGGGTGCGATCGCCAATGAGGAAAACTTAGAATTACTTTTAGAAGTACGCAAAAAAACCAAATTTCTTATCTCCTTCGGTGATTGTGCCGTCACCGCTAATGTACCAGCTATGCGAAATATGTTAAACGGTACTGATCCAGTCTTAAAACGCTGTTATCTTGAGTTAAGTGACGATTCAGGACAAATACCAAAGGACTCTCACATCGTACCAGAATTGCTCGAAAAAGTCCAACCTATTCATCATATCGTAGAAGTGGACTTATTTTTACCCGGTTGCCCTCCTTCCGCTCAACGCATTAAAGATGCCATCGCACCTCTGTTAAAAGGGGAAAAACCTGTCATGGAAGGGAGAGAAATGATCAAATTTGGTTAAGCAAATTTTGGGTTTTATTTTCTCACCTAAAGGTACAAAGTTTGATAACTATTTCTTGGTGATAGTTTAAACTCAAAAGTAGATTTATTGTGATATTAATTAACATCATCAAGATAAAGTTTTTGATTCTAACGGAGAGGTTTTTTAGAAGATTTGTCGAGGAAATACGTCAACTTTTACTTAGCACAAAAATAATTTAATCTTGATGAAGGTGAGGTTTTAAAGATTAGTTTATTTATCAAAATTATGCTTCCCTAAAGCCTCATCATATTATTAATTTTTAATTCTTTGAAAATTACTTAATACTTGTTGCCTTTCTTCACTAATGGTTATTTGTTCTTTAATAAAATTGATAAATTCATCGCTATTATTTTCTGCATTTCGGTAGTTAGCCTTAAAATCGTTAAATAGAGGCTCAAATTGTTCAAATTGTTTGTCACGCCAAGAAACTTCTAGTTTTTCCCATTTTTTTAAAACTATTAACCATTCATAGTTGAGAATGTCGTTAAATTTTTGTAGTTGTCTTAATAAAGCCTCAGCATCTTGCTTATTAAATCTTGTTTGTTCTGACATTTTTTACTCCTATTTTTATTACTAAAATCTCTCAAAATCTTCTAAGATTTGATCATACTTTTTCAGCCATTGTAAGGCATCTTCTCCTGCTTCTAAAGTTCTTTTGGTTCGATCGCGCATTCGCTCAAAATCGTCTGTAAAACGCTCTTTTGATTCTCCTTGCCAAGATTGATCACAAGAATCCCAATCATATTCTACCGCTTTAAATTGATCCTCGATCGCATCTTGAAAAGATTGTAAAGCACAAATAAATTCTTTTAAGTCATAAATATCAACATCAATATCCTGTGTCATCAAATCTTCTCCCAACCTTTAAAAACGTTGCTTCAAGTTATTTTCATATTCTAGCATTAAACTCAATTAGATACTGTTGTTATACTTAGCGTAATTCTGTGAAGCGAAATATCTCGGAGATTCTTCGTTAATACTCAGAATGACATTTTTTTTGTAACTTTACAAGAGTTTTAACAATTTTAATCTCCATCAACATATCCTTAATTCTTAACTCAAATTCCCTAGATGGCACGAATAACCTCCTTTAATACGGTTTCTTTAAGATGAGGGCGTAGAGATTCAGATGTACCAATATCAACGGAACATCCCAGTAAATCTTCTAAATAACTTTTTAATTTCAATAAAGTAAATAATCCGACTGGTTGATTAAAATTGACTAAAAAGTCAACATCGCTATTTTCTGTTTCTTCTCCCCTTGCCACTGAACCAAATAAAAATAAATCTTTAACGGCAAAATCATGGATTTGTGTTTGATGGGCTTTAATAATATCGATTACTTGTTGTTTGTTCATAATTACATCTAACTTAAAAACTATTTTTCTTCAAAGTGTTTCATTTTTTAGTGACTTTAATAATTGAACTTTATAAGGTGTACAATTAATGTCAATCAACGATGATTTTTGCTACAAATAAATAAACCTTGATTATTTTCTATTTTAATTTATGCCACAATTAATTATTGAATATCCTTCTACTTTTCCTGATGCCATTAATCAAACATCTCAAGAATTTGAACAAGAGGCAAAATGGGCAATGGCGGTTAAATTATTTGAAATGGAAAAAATTTCATCGGGAATGGCTGGAATTTTATTAGGAATTGATAGAGTGACATTTTTACTGAAACTTGCTGATTATGGTGTGCCAATGATTGACTTAGATGAAGAAGAATTATTATCAGATTTAGCTAATGCGTAAAATTATTGTGATAAATACTTCCCCTATACTTTCTTTAGTTTCTGCATTGGGAAACCTAGAAATTTTATCTCATCTTTATCAAGATGTTCTTGTGCCTTATGAGGTTTGTCAAGAAATATTAGCAGGTGGGAAAATGGGGTTAGCGGTTTCTGAATTTGTATCTGATTCTTGGCTACAAAAGCAGTCTTCCCCCCTAACTATTTCCCCTTTTTTACTGAACAGGAGAATAAGAGTTTTTCTTTACTGAGAACGTTGTTTAAAATTATTTTTATACTCAAGCATTTCTGTTGTACTGGGTACAGCATAGGGTTTAAATTTATCTAAATCGATACTCAAGGAATCATCCTTAAAATATGCTCTTAATCGGGGTAATTTTTCCGCAAAAGATTCCCCTAATAATAAACGAGAATTATCCCCTGACATGGTTAAACCGACTCGCAAATCAAAGTTGCCTAACCATTGGCGATTATTGTTACTCAATTTAGCAAAACCCTTCATATCTTCTAGCCATAAAATGGTGTGAATGCCTAATTCTGAACCTTTGGAAATTAACTCTAAAATTTTTTGAGCGTCTTCGGAAGGTTCTTCTTCTCTCCTTCCCATGACAGGACGTAAATTTGATGCTTTATTTATTCCGCCGATCGAATAGATAAAAAAGAGAGATTCTCCCAATTCATCGGGGTTCAATTCTGGGTTTTCATCTCTTAGTTTTAATCTTTTTTCAAACTCCTCAAAAGTTTCTTTTAAAAGAGTTTCTGCTTTGATTATTTGTTGTTCTTTATCAGCATATTTTTTGGCAATTTTAATGGGGAAAAATTCATTAAAAATATCCCTAAAATTAACGGTCATTTCTGTCCAATAATTATCCTCATCTTCGATCGACAAATCAATGATATTAAAAATTGTATATCATCTTACCGGGGCGATCTAATAAATCAATGGCATCGGTGTTACTTTCATCTAAGACATAACCTGCGGTGTTTTGAGGCATTTGTAAAGCCATGCGTAAATCGAGAAAGTCATAGATTTTACGATTCATGTTGGAAACATTGGGAGATTGAGAGGCAATTAATAAATGAATACCAAATGCTCGTCCTTGTCTGACGATGTTTTCCATGACTACGTTAAGGCGTTGGGCGATCGCATCGCTTTCTTGAAACATATATTGAAATTCATCGATTAACACCAGAATACGGGGTAATTTTTTGTCTGTAGCGTTGCGGTATTCATAGATTTTTTCTAAGTTACCTGCGGATTTGAACAGTTTACTGCGTTCTTCTATTTGTTGATTCACATATTCTAATACACTTAAGCCAAACTCTCGATCGCTCTCTATGGAGATAACTTTGGCATGGGGTAAAGCCCTAGTTTCGTCTAATTCTGTGGAAAAATCACGATTTTCGCCTTTTTCTGCATCCACATAAATTTGAAATTCTACCCCTTGTTTAAAATCTAATAAATATAACTCCAATTCATCGGGGGAATATTGCATGGCTAAACTGAGAATAATGGCATGGAGAGTAAAACTTTTACCCGCCCCCGGTTTTCCTGCTAATAAACCATTACTGACGATATTTCCGTCTTCATTTTCCCCGAACCAAAATTCTAGTTTATCCTTTGCACCCATCAAACCAATGGGGGTTCTAATTTCCTTGCGACTGTCGGCAAACCAGTTATGATCGGGATAGAGTTTAGCAAAACCGATGGTATCTACTTTTACGTTTCTGATTGCCTGATTAATGGCTTCTGCCATTTGGTTAAACAATTCGTTAGCAGGAGGTTGATCTAAAATCAAAGATAAATAAGTAACGATAAGGCTCTGAAATCGCCCCTGCATCAAGGTTATAGTCTTCTATGGTGGAGTAATTACTACCTAAATAATTTTGAATTACTTGTTCAATATGTTCCGTTAAGCCCCGTAATTGTTCCCTAATGTCATCGGCACGGGTATAGATTTTTTGATTGGTGATAAATTCGTGTAAATTGCCAAAGGGAAAGGTATCCCCCATACCTACAGGATCGATAAATATGCCTTTAAACTTTCTCACGGGAAAGGAACTAATCATTCTAAAAGCAAGGGATTGTAAGGCTAAAAGGGCTGTTTGACGGGAGTTAGCATCCTGAGAATAAAAGGCAATATGTCCAGATTTACTTCCTTGTAATTGTTTGGAAAAGTCACGAATGGGGACGAGGGCTGGAAATCTTAACAAAGTATCTTGATATTTTATTTCAATTTCTCCAATACGGACAATATCAGGGGCGAAACTATTGATTTGAGGTTGCCAATGGGAGGGATCATTTTCTCTGGGAATCCATAAAGGATCATCCCAATTAAGAGTTAATAAACGAGGGCGATTATCGGGATAATCTGAAATATAAATTCTGTTAATTATTTGATTAAGATTTGCTAGTTTTTCCTGAAATATTTTTTCTAATTGATTCTTTGTTTCTTCTGTAATTTGACGTGCTAATTTATTATATCCATTAAGTTGAGAAAAGGATTTTAAGATTTGATTTTCAATATCTCTTTTTTTTTGACTTTCTTCTAATTTTAATTTATGAATAATTAATTCATTATTCTCAATGTTAGCTTTTAATTCATCTATTCTTAGATCAACTGTTATATCTAGTGAAAAAATAAAAAGAAAACCGATAATTATTATTATTATAAAAAAAAATATAGTTGCTATTTCAGAAAGTCCAATAGCAATAAATATCGATATTGCCACAATACATATAAACAAAGATCTTGTCAGTATCTTTCCTATTTTATTGTTCTGAATCCGTTGTTTTTCTAACTCTTGTAGCTCACATGATAAAAACTTGACATCTGTAGCCTTAACTTTCTGTCGTTCAATTAAATCAATTATTAATTTGTCATTTTCATTGAGTTTTTTTATATTTTTCTTTATAGAAGTTAGAAAATTCTCAACTGTTATTCTATATATTTTTGTTGCAGAAAGTTTAATTTCAGGTATATTATTGATGCTTTGATAACTAAACTTAGAGGATTTCAGTAATTTTTGAGCTTCTTGTAACTTGTAAGAACACCAAAACAAATCATTGTTAACAGAAGATATTAAATTTTCCTGATGTTCAATAATTCCTAAACAATTATAATATTCCTTCAGGTCTTGATAGTGTGAGTTTTTCTGGTTACTTTGCATCGCATTTTGAGGAAGTTCGATCGATATATTCATTAATAATATACCAATATCTCAAAAGATACAATAAGAAAGTAATATATTAAGTTTTGGAGGATTCGATCGAGTTTTGGAGATTGCTTCGTTTCCTCGCAATGACAGGGAGGAGAGGGTTCGATCGGGGTTTTAAGGAGAGATTGAGGAGAGGTTCGATCGAGTTTTTTGAGGGGAGGTTCGATCGGGTTTTTAATGATAAAATTTAATAAAAAGTTAATGATTCTCAATACCCTAAATGTTGCAAATTAATAAAAACTATGTTTTAGATAGTGACAAAAAACCGATAGCGGTGCAAATTCCTATTACCGAATTTGAAAAAATAGAAGAAATTTTAGAAAATTATGGGCTAGTAAAACTGATAGAAGAAGTAGAAGATGAAGAAACTCTATCAAAAGATGAAGCATTAAAATATTTAGAAGTCCTCAAAAATAATGTGGAAAGTTGAATATACAAGAAAATTTTTGAAAGAGTTGCCCATCGTCGAGAAATCTATCAAATTTTTCCTTAAAGTTCGATCGAGTTTAAAGTTTTTTCAGAATTTTGATTTTCTTAATTTATTTGTGCTAAATAAATGATAAAACTAATTTTGTCCTTCGTCATTGGTAATTATTTTTATGACTATTTTAGTAACGGGTGGTGCAGGTTATATTGGCTCTCATACTGTCAAACTCTTAAAAAGTAAAGGTTATGATTTGCTAGTTTTCGATAATTTAGTCTATGGACATCAATATATCATCGATCGATTAGGAGTAAATTTTATTTCAGGGGATTTGATCGATCGACCCTTATTAGATAAAATTTTTCAGGAATACAATATTGAAGCCGTGATTCATTTTGCCGCCTATGCCTATGTGGGTGAATCCATGGAAAATCCTGCTAAATATTATCGAAACAATACCGTTGCTACCCTTAACTTATTAGAAGCAATGGAATCCGCAGGAGTCAAAAAAATTGTCTTTTCCTCCACTTGTGCCACTTATGGCATACCCAACGAAATTCCCATCACCGAAAATCATCCCCAAAATCCCATTAACACTTATGGTTATACCAAATTAATCGTAGAAAAGATGTTAGCAGACTTTCAAAGAGCTTACGATTGGGAATATGTAGCTTTTCGTTACTTTAATGCGGCAGGTGCTTCCGTAGATGGTTTAATAGGAGAAGATCACGATCCTGAACCTCATTTAATACCCTTAGTTTTATACACTGCATTAGGTAAAAGGGATTCTGTGTCTATTTTAGGAGATGATTACCCCACTCCAGACGGCACTTGTATTCGAGATTATATCCATGTGGAAGATTTAGCCCAAGCCCATTTATTAGGAGTAGAATACTTATTAAAAGGCGGTAAAAGTGAAGTGTTTAACCTTGGTAATGGGAATGGTTTTTCCGTCAAAGAAGTGATTGAAAGTGCGAAAAAAGTCACCCAAAAAGATTTTACCGTAAAAGTCGTCGATCGACGCCCCGGTGATCCACCTATTTTAGTAGGAAGTAGTGAAAAAGCCCGAAAAATTTTGGGTTGGAAACCTGAATATCCTGATATTGAAACGATTATTCGTCATGCTTGGCAATGGCATCAAAAAGGTTAATTCAGTCTAAAATAGTGATGAGTATCTAGGTAAAAGTATTGACTATCAATCAGAATAATCATGACTATAACATTAAAAAAAAATTTTGATATTCCCCTAGTAAAAGTTACTAAATTTTGTCAGAAATGGCAAATAGTTGAGTTTGCTTTTTTTGGTTCTGTTTTAAGGGATGATTTTAATTCAAATAGTGATATTGATTGTTTAGTTCAATTCTCTGATGAAGCAGATTGGAGTTTATTCGATCGTGTAAAAATGAAACAAGAATTAGCGATAATTTTTGGAAGAAAAGTTGATTTAGTTAATCGAAAATCCATTGAAAATAGTCAAAACTGGTTACGCAAACAAGAAATATTAAACAATCAAAAAGTTATTTATGTCAAAAAATTTATGAGAAATTTAAACTAAATTCCCCCCTTTATTTAAGGCTAGGGAGGATTGTATTCTCACAACTCATAACGGACTGCCATATAACCAAAAATTATACAACAAGATAAAATGAGAGAGTAACTTTTTTTCTTTCTTAGTAAGAGATTTTTACTCTTCCTTTCACATTAAACAAAAATTATTATTAATATCAGAAATAATTACAATGGAAGCAACTAAAATTAAAGGTATTGTTAACGAAAAAGGACAATTAATCATTGAAGATAATATTAATCTTAGCGCAGGAGAAGTTGAAATTATTATCTTAAAAACTCCTGTTATCAATAATATTAAAACGAATAATAAATCCTCTATCAATCCACAGGAAAAAAAGATTAATAAACCTATTTGGGAAATAGCAAAAAATTTAATTAACGATATGAGTGATGCTGAAAAAGCAGAATTACCAAAGGATGGGGCTGTTGAACATGATCACTATATTTATGGCACAAAGAAAATAAATCAATAAATCCATGAAAAAAATTTTTGCTGATACCTTTTATTGGGTAGCTTTGATTAATCCAGAAGATGATTATCATCAAGAAGTTTTAAAACTCAGTTATTCACTATCAGAAATAATTTTTGTCACCACTGAAGAAGTCTTAATAGAAGTGTTAGCTTTTTATTCTAAATCTGGTTATCATCTTAAGCAAAAAACGACCACTTTCATTAATAGTATATTGGAAAATAGCCAAATAGAGGTAATTAAGCAAACTCATGAATCCTTCACGTTAGGATTTAAGTTATATCAACAACGTTTAGATAAGGGTTATAGCTTAACTGATTGTATCTCCATGAATACGATGAAACAATTAAAAATAAATGAGGTTTTAACCCATGATGTACATTTCACTCAAGAAGGTTTTATTATTCTTTTCCCATAACTTCCCATAACAATAAAAATATTTATAGAGAAAAAATAAAACAAGTATCCTCTTTTGACATTTAAGATAAAATGTGAAATCATGTCATTTTAGAGTCCATTCCATGTTTAATCGTATCTTCCGCTCTACAAAACGCTGGATTAGTAATAATTCTCAAAATGCCTTAGAAGAAGCATATCAAAAGGCTTTAGCTATCAAAAAAATTGAGGAAGAACATTTTAATAATCAAAAAATTGATCCTAAAAATTGCAATTATGGCGATCGAGTCTATGATTATTTTGAAGGCGAATTAAAATCTAATTTACAAATAATTAATATCAAACTAAATCAATTTAAAACCAGTAAATCAGTTCACAACTTTTTAGATAATAATGTCAACAATAAGGGAAATAAAGACATAGATTATCAAAAAGAATTAGTTTTAGAAAGATTAAACGTTATCGACACAATTATTGATAAATATAATAACAATTATTATGAAGCATCATTAACGATTCCCACTGTAGAAAATAATGAAAAAAAATTCAGTAAATCTTCATCAATTAAGCCGAAAAACAACTCAGAAAATAATATAGAACCAAACTTAGAAACCGTATCCGATAAAACCAGTGTTTTACCTCGATCGTTTTTAAGAACCCTTGATAGAATCAAGCAAGAAATCGATCCCAAAGCAGGGGATATAGAGCAAGATGTGATTAATAAATTTAGGAAATCGAGATATAAAACAGCTATTTCCGTTAAGTTTTTATTGGTGCTAATTATAGTACCTTTATTAGTGCATAATTTAAGTAAAATTGCCCTAGGAAAAATATTTATTGATCCTTATTTTGCCAAAAATGAACAGATAGTATTTATCAATCAAGACTTAGAAGAAGAAGCCTTAACAGAGTTAAGAACTTTTGAAGAAACTTTACGTCTAAAAAGTTTAATTGGTTTAACATCTCACTTATCATTAGAAGAAGAAGAAGAAAAAATTAAAGAAAAAGCCTTAGAAATTGCTAATAATTATCGTAGCGAAAGTTCTAATGCAGTGAAAAATATTTTTGCCGATTTACTATCTTTTAGTGCCTTTGCGATTATATTGGTTATGAGTAAACGAGAAATCTCAATTTTCAAATCATTTATTGATGAAACAATTTACGGTTTAAGTGATTCAGCTAAAGCATTTTTAATTATTCTCTTTACGGATATATTTGTAGGATTCCACTCTCCTCACGGTTGGGAAATCATCTTAGAAAGTATCGCTCGTCATTTTGGCTTACCAGAAAACCGAGATTTTAACTTTTTATTCATTGCCACTTTTCCCGTAATTTTAGATACCGTATTAAAGTATTGGATTTTCCGTTATCTCAACCGCATTTCACCTTCCGCCGTTGCTACTTATAAAAACATGAATGAATCATAAAAATTAATAGACTTCTCCAAAAATTTATAATCCTGATATAGAAACAAATCGAGTTTAAGGATGACAGGCTAAAAGCCTGTTTTAATGATACTTTTTCAGCACCCCCTGAGTATATATTATCTTTGGGGTCTTTTTTCTTGCCAGTTAGCTTTTTTCTCCTCCATCATTTGATTCCATTGCTGACGTTGTTCAGGAGTTAAAACTTCTCGCATTTCTAACATACTTTGAAATCTTAAATCTCCCATTCTTTGATTTAAAGAGGCAATTTTGTTGTGTTGCGATCGTAAATTATCAGGGGAAGCATTATTAGACATCATTTGACGCAAGGCTTCTCTTTCAGTACGCATTTCTTGTCGAATACTATCCATCTGGGGTTGATATTTAGTGCGGATAGACTGCATTTGTTGTTGTTGTTCGGAGGTAAGATTGAGTTTCGTCATAATGTCTCCTTTCTCTCCTCCCCGTTTTTGCCTTTGCCCCATTTGTGCTAAATATACAGGTTTATCGGCTTCCAAAGTTAAAGAATTGTCTTTGACGGTTTCCAATGCCATGACACTGCTACCAAAAGAAACGGTAGCTAAAGTAACTAAGGGAAAAAGTAAGCTAATTTTATTTTTCATAATCTGATATTCTCCTTTTTTATTCGTTAATACTTACAAAATTTAATTCTGATTCACCGCCCATAGAACCATACCAAGTTTCGAGCATAAATGCTTCTAACTTTTCTACTTCATCGGAGGCATATTGAGGGTTCGATCGAGAGCTTGTATTCCATAGATAACCCCCGATAATTACTAAAACAGTGATGAGTGTACCGGACAATAACCATCCCTTTCTCCAGAATTTTTTACTGCAAGAAACAGAAGTAGTTTCGATCGATCGCATCACCAACTCTTCACAGGGTTTATTTTCATGGGGGGAAATAGGGGAATAAGTTTTCAAAAATGTAACTAACTCCTCATCATGAGGATTAGATGAATTTTGTCTCATAGATTTACTCCTTGTTGTTCCAAAAATTGACGTAACCCTTTTCGTGCCTTAAATAATCGTGATTTAACCGTTCCTACAGGAATAGAGAGAACTTGAGCGACTTCCTTTTGAGGCATATCTTCTAAATCATGGAGTACAATAACAGCACGATGTTCCAAACTAAGACTTTGCAATGCAGTTTGCACTATATCTTGATAGTGTAATTGCAATAATCCTGTTTGATGGTGATTTGTTGATCTTGCTAAATCTTGCATAGATTCCTTAACTTGATTTAAAATTTTAGTTCGATCGCGCTTTCTTGCCTTGCCATAATCATAGGCAACATTCCAGCAGATACGATAAAGCCAAGTGGAAAAATACTCCCCATTACGCAACTTAGGTAAAGACTTCCAAGCCTTCAAAAAAACTTCTTGCTGTAAGTCATCCAATAATTGGTTATCGCATAACTTATATAAAGTTCCTCTCACTTTTTGTTCATACCTTTGATACAGTAAACGAAAGGCGTATGTTTCTCCTTGTTGGCATTTTTGTACTAACTCTAAATCAGTAATCTGTGCAGGGTTATTTGCTAAGACAGTCATCATCTTTATTGTTTGTTGTACTCATATCTTTAGACTTGACTATTGATCAAAAAGTTCACTGAATACAAAAGAGGAGGGGGAAGAGGGGAAGAAGGGAAGAGAGGGAAGAGGGGGAAGAGGGGGAAG
>NZ_JBLZFY010000014.1:0-61424 GCF_050753365.1 Geminocystis sp. CENA526 | reverse complement strand
TTGTTTTAAATAAAATTTAGTAAAAAATGCTCAGTTTTTCAGTAAAAATTGTGAAAATTGAACACTTTTCAGTTGATGTAGTATGTTCAACCCGTTGATTTTAATAATCTTCTGATTTATTCAGCAAACCCTAACTAATTTTGTTTTTCCCACACATTCGCTCTTCTTCTTTTTAATGTAAAGAAATGTGTGCGTTTGCCCTGCTTTTTCAGCAAACCTTAATTACATTTTCGATAAAGAAGAAATTTTCGCTAATTTAGCAGAATCTAAACCATTTAATTCTTCTAAACTAATCCAACCTTCTTTTAAAAGTTGGGCAAAAGTAAACACCAACATAGGTTCTCTGTTATCATATTTACCATCAAGATCATAGCGCTTGGCACTCAAAAGATCATGGACTTGCCATAATTGTTGCATATCAGTCATATTATTAATCTGACTTCTGACTTGTGCCATTAAAGTTTCTGTTTCTCGCTGATAGGCTTTTTGTAAAACACTATGGCTAATTTCTATTTCAGTATGATTCCATCCTGCGGTAGTAATAGTTGTGGACATAATTTATTATTAATGGGATATATAAGAAAATTTAAAGATTTCTATATCATATCAATATCTTTTAGTAAAATGCAAAGAAAAAGTGTTAGGTTATAGGTTGTAAATTGTAAGTTAACAAAAAACAATTAATGTTAAGTAATTATTGAGTGATTTATTTAAAAAGAAAAAACCCTCTCCTGATAGAAAAGGGTTGAGAAATATTATTATTTTCCGTGAAACAGGTATCTTAAGTACAAAATAGATTGTATATTTTAAAATTAATGGAAATAACCCATAATCTTTGTTGCCTCTTGCCTTTTGCCTTTCACAAAATAAACATACAATTAATTTTGCCTATCTACTTACCTGTATTTTTGATAATGTTATTAACGGATAAGATTTAATAACTCTTTAGGAGATGCTAATAAGTCAATGGCGACGAAAAAGATTTTATTTTCAGGGTTGAGAAGGAAGCGCCAAGCAATATCCATACCAACATTACCACCAAACCAAGGAGTTTGTACTTTACCAGTCACCTTAATTTGAGTATAACCGTCATCGGCGGGTTCAAAAATACCTTGTTGGGGAATTAATTTGAGGTTTTGACATTCTTCTTTAAAGAAACGAAGGATATTCTCTTTACCAACGATGGGACGTTTGAAAGGGGGTTGTAATGCACCATCGGGAAGGAATAACTCGATAAGAGTATCGAAGTCATTAGCGTTTAAATTGTCCATGTAGTCGAGGACGGTTTTATTTGTCACACCTTGAATAGTAACTTTGGTACGTTGAGAAATTTCTTTAGGTGGTGCTACAGGCTCGGAAATGGTAGTGACTTTGCCTAATTTATTCACATCATAACCCATGTCCACCACTGCGTTACGAAGTACGGTGATTTGTTGCCCAGATTCTAATTTTTTAATGGCTTCTAAGACTGAATTGGCATTGGCTGAAAGTTGATAACCTGCGGGAATAGGCGCTACTATTCCTTCTTCCATGAATTTACCTAATTGATACCAAAAACCGAGTTTAATATTAACAGACCAAACTGCATAAGTACGACAAATGGGGGTGTCGGCACGGTTAGCTAAATCGCACATCACCTGTGACTGCTGTTGCGGTGTCATGGTTTTGATTTCGTTGAGGGTGGATTCTGCTAATACCATACTAGCGGCACCGGGGGCTGCGATCGTAATTGTTTTACCCATTTCTAAATAAGCAAACCAAATTAAGGCTAATTGATCTTCCGCACTTAATTGAGAAAATCTTGCGATAGTAGCTGGTACAACATCCGCCGCTAAGGTTTGAGGAAAAATTGTCCGCGCTGTGTCAATGGTAAAAGGCATAATTGTTACCTCGTTATTTTGTAAATTTCTGTTAACATTCTAACGTTAAATTGTAAAGAAAAGTTTAAGTTTGAGGTGTGGATTTTGCGACAACGACAAAAAGAAAAATCGTGTTAAGCTAGAATTTATCTTTATTTTAGCCCTTTTGTTATATCCAATATAAGCAATATGTATGAGTAGTTACCTTAGTCTGATGATTGCTTTACTGATTATTATTTGTTGGGGGGTAACAATTTCCTTTGGTTTAATGGGGGATTTTACTACCCTCTATTTTTTAGCAATTATTTTTTTGATATTATTACAAACTTTTTTCAATACTGGCTTATTTATCATCGCCCATGATGGTATGCACGGTATTCTTTATTCCCCTAATGGCTTTCTCAATGATTCGATCGCCCGTTTAGCATTACTATTATATGCAGGGTTATCCTATGATGTTTTGAGGGAGAAGCATTACTTACATCATCGTTTTACTGGTACAAATCTCGATCCTGACTTTCATCATCATAACTCTAATTTTTTCCTTTGGTACGGAAAATTTATGACAAAGTATGTCAGTTTTTGGCATTTGTGTTGTCTCTCTTTTTCGGTTTTAATAATTGTTTATTTTTTACAGATTTCTTGGTTAAATTTGCTCATATTTTGGGCTTTACCTTTAATATTAAGTTCGTTACAATTATTCTTTTTTGGTACTTTTTTACCCCATCGTTTTCATGGAGAAAATTATCATAGTTTAAGTTCGATCGAGAGTCTTCATTTACCGATATTATTATCTTTAATAACTTGTTATCATTTCAGTTATCATCAAGAACATCATCGCTATCCCTTCATCCCTTGGTGGCAATTACCTTTTAATTCTTCTCCTCGCAAGTGTAGTTAAAGTTAATTTGCTTTTTGCCTTTGTTTGTAGGGGTTTAACAGTGTTAACCCCTTGATTCTTGTCATCTTGTAACAAAGCCCAAATTTTAATGATAATTTGTCTTAATAAATTTGCTTCTTTCTTTAAGAACTATTATTTATAATGATGATTTAATTAAGAATGATTTTTTTTGATACTAGAAGAAAGAGACAAACTATTTTTAATAATACTTTTCAATAACGGTTTCCCTAATTTTACTGTAGCAGGAATAAATACCGTACCCATGACGATCGCCCCCAATCCCAGAAGGGCAGTTCGATCGCCCTTTTGATGATCTTCCATCATTTCCTTAAGATGTAATGTTAAAACCGACTTATCCCAATGTACTAAAGCCATAACAATACCTTTTAAATTAATAAATTTATCTTCATCAATTATTGCATAAAATTAGCAATAAAACAAGAAACTTTAACAAACTCAGCAAAAATTAATAAAAAATAGTTGCAATAACCTTGAAAAATCTTTCATCACTGCATTAGAATATAATTATTGAAAATAATTGAGAAAAATTTGCTTTAAACTGAAAAGCAAATCTCAGGAGAAAACTATGGAATGCCACAAATGCACTAACACTAGCTGTCACTCTGGTTCAGGGAATAATTGGTTGAAATCATTATTTAATAAGCCTTTCAGCCGTTCGATCGAACAAGAAGCTACCGCCGAAATCGCCTTAGTCGGGATGCCGAATGTCGGTAAAAGCGTCTTATTTCATGCCTTAACAGGAATCTATGTCACTGTTTCTAATTATCCTGGCACAACGGTAGAAATTTCTAAAGGAAAATGTCAAATCGAGGATAACAATTTTTCCGTCATTGATACCCCCGGAATGTACTCATTATTACCCATTACCGAAGAAGAAAAAGTAGCCAGAGATTTACTATTAAGAGACTCTTTATCTTTAGCAATTCATGTAGTAGAAGCAAAAAATTTAGCCCGAATGTTAACCCTAACATTTCAATTAATCGAAGCAGGTTTACCCCTTTTATTAGGAATTAATATGATTGACGAAGCTGAGAGATTAAATATCAAAATTGATCCCTTATCTTTAGAAGATAAATTAGGTATTCCTGTGATAAAAATGTCTGCCTCTACTGGTTACGGAATTGATCAATTAAAACGGAGAATTGTTAACTATGTCCACTAAAATTACCTATCCTCATATTATCGAAGATGCCTTAGAAAAAATAGAAGAATTTTTAGTTACAGAGGCAAACTTTTTTTTAGAACAAAACTCTTTAATTTCTCGACGCAGTTTAGCCTTATTAGTTATTCAAAGAGATCAAGCTATCTTATCTAATTTACAGCAATATATTCCCAGCTTATCACCCTTAGAGGCTATTATTTATGATGTGCAAATTAAACTAGGAAAATCCATTACAGAAGTTATAGCCTTTACTAGACAACAAAAAGCCTTAGAAATTGAGCAACAAGTTTTCCAAGAAAGCGGAAATTATAAAGCAGGAATAGGTGAAAAATTACATCAATTAATGATTAATCCCCTCACGGGTTTTCCTATTTTAGCTGTGATTTTATACTATGGAATTTATCAGTTTGTCGGCAACTTTGGTGCGGGTACATTAGTGGACTTAATTGAGGGTTTTTTTGAAGAAAATATTAATCCTTTTGTTAATGATATAGTTGCCTCAATATTTCCTTGGACAGTCATTCAAGATTTATTTGCTAATGACTATGGAATTATCACTTTAGGCATTCGTTATGCCACGGCAATTATTTTGCCTATTGTTGCCACTTATTTTTTAATGTTTTCTTTATTAGAAGACACGGGATATTTACCAAGATTATCCCTGATGTTAGACAGAGTTTTTAAAACCATGGGCTTATCAGGAAGGGCAGTTATTCCCATTGTTTTGGGATTAGGATGTGATACCATGGCAACGGTAGTAACTCGCACTTTAGAGACAAAAAGAGAGCGCATTATTGCTACTTTTTTACTAGCATTAGCCATTCCTTGTGCCGCACAATGGGGAGTTATTTTGGGGTTACTAGCACAAAAACCAGTAGCCTTATTTTTATGGGCGGTGGTAGTCTTAACAATTTTTCTCTTAGCGGGGTTTTTAACTTCTCGTTTATTACCGGGTAAAGTAGCTAATTTTTATATGGAAGTACCGCCATTAAGATTACCTAAAATTGAAAATATTATCACTAAAACATGGATTAGAATGAAGTGGTATTTTTGGGAAATTATCCCTTTATTTATCTACGCATCTATCTTAATTTGGCTTGGTAAATTAACAGGATTATTTGATTTAATTATTACTTGGATAAATCCGATTACTCATTTATTAGGTTTACCTCAAGAGGTTTCTCCCATCTTTTTATATGGCTTTTTCCGTCGTGATTATGGGGCAGCTGGTTTATTTGATATTCAAGAAAATGCAGGTTTAACAGGAAATCAATTAGTCATTTGTGCCATCGTTTTAACTCTCTTTTTGCCCTGTATTGCTCAATTTCAAGTGATGTTAAAAGAGAGAGGTTGGAAAACCACTTTAGTCATGGTATCTTTTATCTTTCCCTTTGCATTTTTTGTCGGTTTTTTAGTCAATCAAGGCTTAAATATTCTTAACCTTTCCATTTAGTTTGTTATTACTCTTTTAGGGGTTTTATTGCTTCTTACAGACAAGATGCCTATTTTACCCCTTCATTACCAACTTATTATTAAGTTTTGTAACAAATTAATTGTTAATTTTTTGCAGTTAGAAGGAGGTATTAAAACAACTTTGTGGAAAGTTAAAGAGTTTTTGTTAAATCGTTTTTACAGATAGTCTCATGGCAGGAGTTTCCCAAGTTAAAATTATAGAGTCGATCGAATTATTAAAAACCCTGTTAAGTGAGCAGAAAACATCGGACAATTTTCAGAAAATTCAAGTATTGTATCTTCTCAAAAGTCAACAGGTAAAAACTATCACGGAAATAGCATCAATAATCGGTAAGCATCGAGTTACGATTCAATATTGGTTAAAGTCTTATCAACAAGAGGGAATCGAAGGATTATTACAAGAGAAAAAAGGGGGAGGAAGAAAGCCTTTTATTCCCCCTCAAATTATCGATAAATTGCGAGATAAACTTGATAATAATAATGATTTTCAAAGTTATAAAGAGATTCAAATTTGGTTAAATCAAGAATTTGAATTAGGGGTTAGTTATGATGTGGTTTATTATTTAGTTAAAAGAAAACTTAAATATATTCTTACCAAATAAAATTACTATTTATTAAAAAATCTATTTATTTTAAAAATACCTATGTTAAAAAATTTAGAAATTGCTTTAAATGAAGCGATACAAGATGAGTATAAAGCCTGTGAAACCTATCAAGTGGTGATGGAAAAGTTTGGTTATGTGCGTCCTTTTAGCAATATTATTGAGTCAGAAAAAAGACATATTCAAGCCTTAATTAGATTATTTAGAAAGTATCAAATACCGATTCCTATTAATACTTGGGGTGGCAAAATTTCTGCTCCCAAATCTTTACAAGAAGCCTGTGAAGAAGGTGTCAAAGCTGAAATTGAAAATGGCGAAATGTACGATCGATTATTAAATTTAACGAGAGAATATTCTGATGTGCAAAGAGTATTTTTAAACCTACAACGGGCATCACAACAAAGTCATTTACCAGCCTTTATGAGAGGTGCTCAAAAAAATGCTCATTATTCAGAAGAAATTTCATCCAATTTTGGCAGAGGAAATCAAAGAGGTTGCCGTCATCGAAATCGAGGTAAATGTCGTCATTTTTCATAAGTAGGGTTTGCTGAAAAAGTCTTTTGATGAGGGTAGGGAAGAGCGGATTTGGGAAAAGTGAATAAGTTACAAAAATCGAGGTTTTGAGGCTTTGTATTAATAAGTTTATATCCTAAATAAAAAGTAGCCTTTATCTCGATCGAACTTTTTTTCCTTAACTATTGCTAAAAATAATCAAGTAGGTTAACCTAGTCAATAGTTTATTGCTATAGATTATTAATAAGTGATTAGTGATCTAATATAAACCTATCATTAACATTAAGGAGGAATATGGCAAAAATTGGCTTATTTTTTGGTACTCAAACGGGTAATACAGAATCGATCGCCCAAACAATTCATCAAGAATTAGGAGGGGATGCCGTAGCGGATTTAAACGATGTAGCGGATGCCCAAGTAGAAGACTTGCAAGAATACGATTACTTAATTATCGGTTGCCCAACGTGGAATATTGGCGATTTACAGAGCGATTGGGAAGGATTATACGATGATTTAGACGAAATTGACTTCTCAGGCAAGAAAATCGCCTATTTTGGGGCTGGAGATCAAGTTAGTTATGCCGATAACTTTCAGGATGCTATGGGCATTTTAGAAGAAAAAATATCCTCTTTGGGTGGTAAAACCGTTGGTTACACCAACACTGATGGTTATGATTTCAACGAATCAAAAGCAGTGCATAATGGTAAATTTGTCGGTTTAGCCATCGATGAAGATAACCAATCAGACTTAACCGAAAGTCGTATCAAATCTTGGGTTGCTCAAATTAAAAATGAATTTGGTCTCTAAAGTTAACAAAACTTTATACAAAATTATTGCAAAATAATAGCAACTAAGATAAATTATTTATAGACTTATTAAAAATAAATAGCAATAAGTCTAGTACAAGAAAACAAGATAATATGCAGACTTACGATAACACAGAAGTAAAATACGATTGGTGGGCAGGAAACGCCCGATTTGCCAACAAAAGTGGCTTATTTGTCGCCGCTCATGTTGGACAAGCCGCCCTCACAACCTTTTGGGCTGGTGGTTTCACCCTCTTTGAAATCTCTCGTTTTAACCCCTCTTTACCAATGGGTGAGCAAGGTTTAATCCTGTTACCCCATTTAGCGACATTAGGTTGGGGTGTCGGTGAAGGAGGGCAAATTGTCGATACTTATCCTTATTTTGTGGTGGGTGCGATTCATTTAATCTCCTCTGCTTTTTTAGGTGCTGGGGCGTTATATCATACCTTCAAAGCTCCTGAAGACTTGAAAGAAGCTCAAGGACAGGCTAAAATGTTCCATTTTGAATGGGATAACCCTGCTAAGTTGGGCTTAATTTTAGGGCATCACCTCCTCTTTTTGGGTATGGGTGCTTTATTATTAGTGGCTAAAGCCATGTATTGGGGCGGTTTATACGATAGCACTATTCAAGCGGTGCGTGTTGTGGAAAATCCTACTCTCGATTTTGCTACTATTTATGGCTATCAAACTCACTTTGCTAGTATCAATAGCTTAGAAGATTTGGTAGGCGGACATATTTTTGTCGGTATCATGTTGATAGCAGGGGGCATCTGGCATATTGTTGTACCTCCTTTAAAATGGGCAAGAAAGGTACTTATGTTTTCTGGAGAGGCGATTTTATCCTATTCTTTGGGGGGGATTGCTTTAGCTGGATTTGTGGCGGCTTATTTCTGTGCTGTTAATACTTTAGCCTATCCGGTGGAATTTTATGGTCCTGCTTTAGAAGTGAAATTGGGCATCACTCCTTATTTTGCAGATACCATTGATTTACCTTTAGGGCAACATACCGCCCGCGCTTGGTTGGCTAATGCTCATTTCTTCCTTGCTTTCTTCTTCTTACAAGGACATTTATGGCACGCTTTACGCGCTTTAGGGTTCGATTTTCGCCGTGTGGAGAAGGCTTTAGATTCGATCGAGGTATAGAAAGGATTAATATACTGGGAATATATTAACCCCTCTTCTCGATATTTAACTACTACACTAAGGACAAATTTGGGAATAGTCCATAGCTAATTTATTAATGATTCTCTTTCAATGATAAGAGGTAATTTCGATCGATGTCAATGGTTGAAGTTACCTCTTTTTTTCTCATCTAATATTCTAAAACATAGTTATTCATTGGAAAGAGTGAGAAATAAGGTAAAATAATTGTTGTGTAAACTTAAACAATTATAATTGACAATTTAAGTAAACAATTAGAAAATAAACGATAAAAAGTTGACATTTAGTTATTCAGTTAAAACCAAAATTTAATGAGGTAAAAACAATGAAATTAAAAGCAATTAAAGAAGGCTATAGTTTAAAAATAACAGAAAAATTAAACTTAGCAGACGGTGAAGAAATAGTTATTTCTATAAGTGATTATCAATTACAAAATTCAAAATCATCAATTACTTGGGATGACTTTCAAGAAGTAATTGGTGCTTGGACTGAGGATGAAAATATAACAGAAGTATTCAAAGAAATAGATCAACAAAGACATAAAGATTTAGGAAGGGAGGTTAATTTATAAATATACCTAATTGACACCAATATTTGTATTGCTATTATCAAAAATAATCCTATTACTATCAATCATTTCAAATAAAAATATCAAGACTCTTATTTAAGTTCTTTAATCTTAGCAGAATTATATAAAGGTGTATATTGTTCAACTAAAATTCCCTATAATCTAAATATCGTCAACCAATTTGCGAATAAACTACCAATAGTAGAATTTAACAACGAAGATGCCTTCGAGTTTGGAAAAATACAAGGAGAGTTGAGAAAAATAGGAAAACCCACTGGTGTTATGGATGCTTTATTAGGAGCAATGGCAAGAGTAAGACAAGATATTCTCGTCACCGATAATACAAAGCATTTTATTAACATTCCTAATTTACAGCTAGAAAACTGGTTAAAAGAGTGAATGTATCTAAAATATCATAATAATATTGATTATAGATTTTGTCACATTATTTAAAGTCATTTCATAAATAACTTTTCACCAGATGCAGTAACCTTGAAAATGACATCTTTAAATTTTTTCTTGCTAAAAGAATCTGTAAAGTCATTTTTTCAAATTAAGTAAAGTGACATTTTTTTAGTGCAAAAAATATTTAATAGTCTAGAAAATAAGAATTGATCTAATATAAAAATATTGCTAAAATAAAGAGAAGATAATTAAAAATTGTCATTGTTTATTTAGGAGTAATTAACCATTTAATTTACAAAATAGGGGTTTTTCATGTCCGATTCTTTTCCTTTACCAGATTTAAAAGTGGGCAGTAAAGCTATAGTAGCTAAAATTGAAACCCAAGACGAAGGAATGATTCGTCATTTGATGGCGATGGGCGTTATTCAAGGAGTAGATATTTTATTAGAAAGTCGCTTTCCTTCTTATGTTGTGCAAGTGGGCAAAAGTCGGGCGGCATTAGATAAAGAAACGGCTCAAATTATCTATGTTAGTCAACCATAAATTAAACTATTTTTTGTGATTGACTATCAATAAATATCATCTATTAACTATTAATTAATTATGGAGTAAAAGCCAATGTTAGACAAAATCAGAAATATGTATCAAGATGATCCCATTAAAACTATTGCTATCGGTGTTGGTGCTATTATTCTCGCTCCTACTATAGCATCTCTGGTCAAACCAGTGGCAAAAGCTACTATTAAAACGGGGGTAATTTTATATCAAAAAACTAAAGAAACCATCGCCGAAACTAGCGAACAAATTGGCGACTTGGTAGCAGAAGCCAAAGCCGAAGTTTTAGCAGAAGCAGAAAAAAAACAGGATACGATTACTGTTTCAAGTACTCCTTCTGATTAATATTGACTCTCCATAATTTACTAAGTTTTTTAAATATAGATTATGGTTAAATTTTTAAAATATAGCTAATGATAGGGAGAAAATAAAATCATGGATAGTGCAACTTTAAGTGCAGAAAATTTAACTAATTCAGAATCAGTAAATAAAGAGCAAATTGCTACTTTTTTGAAAGAACATGAAGAAGTTGAAATGATTATTCCTGTGATGTTTGGTTTATTCGTAACCAGTAGGTTTCAGTTGCGTGGTGCAAATGCCTTATTAGTCAATTTAGGAGTCGCAACGGTATTTCGCCAATTATTTCGAGAGTTGAAAAAAACCTCGTCTTTGGAAGCAAAACAGGAAAAATCTCAGTCATCCTCAACGGCTAAAAAAGAGGAGGAAATGTCGATCGTCCATTCCGTTAATGGTAGAGTAAGATTAAGGATTCTCCAAGTAAAAGAGGATGCTTTATTTGCGAAACGATTGGAAAGACTACTCAACAACGATGATAACGTTATCAGTGTGAGGGTTAATCAAACAACGGCTTCTGTTGTTATTAACTACGATGCGGGAAGCCTCTCGGATTTGGATTTAGGCTTTAAATTAATGAATATTATTGAGATGGCAAAGGGAGAAAATAGTTAGTAGGAGTTGTAGAAAAAAAATCTTTTGATGAAGGTAGGCTACTCCTCTTTATCCTCCCCTTGAAAGGTGAGAGGTAACAAGATAAAAGATATTTTAACAGGCGATATGTTCTTTTATTTCGGCAAGTATTTCTTTTTCTTTAGCTTGGATATGGTATAAATCCCACCGTAACTGAAGATTAAGCCAAAAGTCTGGTGACATCCCAAAAAATTTGGCTAGGCGTAAAGCTGTACTAGGCGTAATTCCTCGACGATGGTTTATTATTTCATTGACTCTTTGATAAGGCACATGAATTTTATCCGCTAATTCTTTTTGTGTTATACCCATAGGCTCTAAAAACTCTTTCAGTAGCATTTCTCCGGGATGGGTTGGTTGTCTATGAGTGGGAATGTTAATCATGTTGATTCTAAGCTAGTTTGATTATGAGTTTATCTCGCAAAGACGCAAAGGAGTTAATCACATATTATCGGTGTTGTCTAAGCAAGAGAAAGAAGTATTTAATTAATTGTTAATGATAATCAATTATTTCTACTTCCCAAATATGATTATTTTGCCAAATAAAACAGATGCGGTATTGTTGATTAATTCTAATACTATATTGTCCATTTCGATCGCCTTTTAATGATTCTAGTTGATTACCCAGAGGTATTTTTAATTCATTTAAAGAAATAATAGAGTCTAATTGTTCTAATTTTCTTCTTGCTATTTGCCAAAGATTTTGAGGACAAATTTTTCGGGCTAATTTACTATTTTTCCCATTAAAAATATCTTCTGTTGCAAGATTTTTAAAAGATTTAATCATAATAACATATTATCACGGTTTCCATGCTATTAACTGACTATACAACCCTTAATTCGATTTCCCTTCAAGACGCTGAATATTCTCTTCTTCATGCTGTTAAGGGAAGAATCCGCCTTCGCACTCCCCTTTTAACAAAGGCTTTACAAGATGATTGGGAAAAACGTTTAGGAGTGATGGAGAGAGTTAAGAGTTATCGTTTTAATGTGTCTGCGTCTTGTATCGTTATTCATTATCGAGAAGAAATATCTCTTGATTTGTTTTTAAATGATCTCTTTTTAGGGTATAATCTGGATCACAATGGGATAATTTTGTCAAAATTTGAAACTTCCCTTGTTAATCCTAGCAAAAATAATGATATTGATGAGTATAACAGTAATGATAATAGCCCAAGTAAGGAAGACGATCGAGCCTCTTGGTCAAGTTTAACTTTACCTTTAATCTCCACAGGTTTAGCTATAGTTGCCAATGGTTTTCCCTCCAGTTTAATCACTTTTTTAGCTAGAAGTGCCTTAATTACGGCTAGTTTGCCCGTTACTACTAGGGCAATGGAAAGCATCTTTGTCCATCGTAAACTCAATATTGACTGTCTTGATTTAATGGCGTTGGTGTTGAGTGGTTTACAGGGCAAGTTATTAACTCCCTCCCTTGTGATTACCCTTCATGAGTTAGGGGATTTGATTAGAGAATATACCGCTCGATCGACGGAACAAAAAACCGCTAATCTATTGGATACCATCGGGCGTTTTGCATGGGTAGAAAGGGAAGGGGAAGTTATACAGATTAAAAGTGATGAGGTAATAACAGGGGAAACCGTCATCGTCTATCCGGGGGAACGCATCCCCGTTGATGGTATAGTAACATCTGGAGAGGCTACCGTTGACCAACAACAACTCACAGGGGAATCCATGCCCATTGTTGCCCAAATCGGTACTTATGTCTATGCCTCTACTTTACTTCGATCGGGTAAAATAAAGATACAATCAGAAAGGATAGGCACTCAAACAAGGGCGGCGGCTAGTATTGAGTTATTAGAAAAAGCACCTGTCCATGATACCAGAATGGCGAACTATGCGGCACAACTTGCTGATAAGTTAATTATCCCCTCCATGATTTTAGCAGGTATTGTTTTCGCTACCACCAAAGACCCGACTCGTACAGCCTCCATTTTAACCCTTGATTTCGTTACTGGTATCCGTGTTTCTATGCCAACGGCTTTTTTAGGTGCGTTAAATCACACTACCCGTCACGGTATTTTAGTCAGAAGTGGGCGCACGATGGAATTATTAGGAGAAATTGATACTATCGTTTT
The DNA here is from genome assembly GCF_050753365.1 of Geminocystis sp. CENA526. Taxonomy (NCBI): domain Bacteria; kingdom Bacillati; phylum Cyanobacteriota; class Cyanophyceae; order Chroococcales; family Geminocystaceae; genus Geminocystis; species Geminocystis sp. CENA526. The sequence continues at coordinate 48,318 of NZ_JBLZFY010000014.1, read as the reverse complement.
CGATAAAACTGGCACTCTTACAGAAGGAAATATCAAAGTGGTAGGAGTTACCACCGTCAATGAAAATATTACCCCTGATAGATTATTACAGTTAGCGGTGTCAGCCGAACAACGAATAACCCACCCCGTAGCGGAAGCTATCGTTAATTATGGTAAACAAGAGAAAATTGACATTTTACCCCGTAATAGTTGGGATTATAGCGTAGGTTCGGGCATGACGGCAGAAATTGACGGTTTAATGGTAACTGTGGGGAGTGAAAAGTTTTTACGCTCTCAGGGAGTAAATTTTGCTAATATTCCTGAAAATGAAGCTAAATCAGACGTTATTGAGGGTTTATCTTTTGTTTATGTTGCCTGTGATTGTGAATTAATGGGTTATCTCGAATATACCGATCCTTTACGCCCTGAAAGTGCTAGTTTGTTGTATGAGTTGCAAAATCTTTACGGTTTAGAAGTACACTTACTCACGGGAGATAATCAAACAAGAGCGCATCAGGTGGCAAAAACCCTCAATATACCCACAAATCAAGTTCATGCTGACGCTTTTCCAGAAGATAAGGCGAAAATTATCAGAAACTTGAGTAGAGGCGGTAAAACGGTGGCTTTTGTGGGGGATGGTTTAAATGATTCTGTTGCCTTAGCCTACGCTGATGTTTCTATTTCTTTCGCTGATGGTTCAGATATAGCACGGGAAACGGCGGATGTCGTCTTAATGAATAATGATCTTAGTAGTATTTTAGAAGCAATTTCGATCGCTAAACAAACTCAAAATCTCATTGAACAGAATACCATGTTAGTTGTCGCCCCTAATCTCATCGGCTTAGGTTTTGCTTCTACCATCGGTTTAAACCCCTTACTGGCTACTATAATTCATAATGGCACTGCCATCGTCGCTGGTTTAAATAGTTTACGCCCCTTGGTACAACATCAACTGGAAACACAAAATTAACAATTAACAATTACTAAGCAAAGAAAATTTAATGTCTCAAAATTAGGTAGTAATAAAATCTTTAAATGCCCTCATTGTAGCCATAAAGTGTTACGAGATTGGAATGGGGCGATTAACATTGCCTTTAAAACCCTTTCCCCATGGAAAGGTCGGCTAGATAGTGCCGAAGCACACGATATTTGTTAGATTTTTATATAAATTTCTAATAAATATTGGGTTTAAACCTATCTGAAATAGTACCATATTTAGTACTTACTTTGACACAAACTAAGATCATGCTTTTTTTGGTTCATAAATTGTTACTTAAATACTTTACAATCTAAATTAGATTATTTACTTTCTAATATATTCAAGCTATGATTACAACAGTTTTAGCCATTAAAGTATTGACTCGTATTGCAGAAGATCCCCAATGTATTGGTAGATTAGTTGAGCAAATTGGAGCAATGCCCAATATTCCTACTGCAACAATGGGGGGAACTGTTTTTTGGAGAAATATAGCTAATGTTAAGGGATGGCGTTTACAACAAAATATTATATTTGGTAATTGTCGAATTCTTGATCCCAATAATGTAAGAAGGGCGTGGGGAGGAGAAACAGCAATGAAAAAGGCTTTTCAATCTTTAGAATAATTAGTAAAGTAAAATCTTTAAATATTTGTAAAAAAAACAATATATGAACAATCAATATTATTTTCTATATTTTATTCTTGTAATAATTGAATTTTTATAGATATTCAACCATTATATTTTAACAGAATCTAAATGTTGAGCAATCCAGACTTTAATTAAAGATTGAGACTCAATACCTAATCTTTTTGCTTCTTTATCTAAGGCAATAATCATCCATTGGGGTAAATCTAAGTCAATTTTTGTCTTTTCTAAAGCAGGACGTTTTGCTGTTGATAAATCGAAATATTCTAAAATATCTTCCTTTCCTTCATCAAATAATAAATCTAATTCTTCAGCTTTCATAAAAATTCACCTCTTGTTTTCTCGATCGTCTAACTGATATAGTTCTTATTCTTTGATAAAGAATAACTTATAACAACTCTATTAATTGTTCGATCGATAATTCAGAATCTCGTAAAATTTTTTTTAACAACCCTTTTCCTATAATTTTACCACTATGTACAGGTATAGTAACAATTCTGTTATCTGGATGTTTTAGTCGGAGATGACTTCCTTTTTGTCTGATTTCAACAAAACCGATTTTTTTCAATGCTTTAATAATTTCATTGGCAGTAACACTAGGTAATTTGGGCATTAGACTCTAATTTTTTGTACTCCTACAAATTCATTAAGACTCACTAAATTGTTATTTTCTTCTAATTCTTCTAAACACATAGTGATAACGTCCTTCATGTTTTCCATTAATTCATCAATGGTTTCTCCTTGGGAATAACAGGCTTTTAATTGTGGCACTTCTCCCACATAAAAACCATCTTCATCTCTTTCAATTACTACATAAAATTCTCTTTTTTTCATTATCCTAATTTGGAAATATTTAGTAATTTATACTTTCTTAATAAAATTTAAGCAAAAATAAAGGTTTTAGGTTGAGGTAAAGTTTTACTATCTTCTTGATATTCTTCTATAATTAACTCTAAAACTTCTTGCCCATTTTTTAAGGCTTCTTCATAAGTTTCGCCATGAGTAACAGGTTGCATCACATTCTTACTAAAGTCAGGTAAAAAACCACAAAACAATTATCTTCATCACTCCATTGAATAACGATCCTATATTTCATAATTAATTGTCCTCCTTTAAATCTTCTAGGTATTCTGTTAAATGTTTATCCAATACTATTACGATTATTATCTAACCATAATAATTAGGCTTCTTCAAAATCAATGCCGTGTTTTTCTTTATTGATATTACTTTTATTCTCATCATAGTTCCAAAAAATATAGTCAAATATCACATTGACTTGAAGTCCATTTCAGGTACTCCCCTTCATCTTTTGTTTCGTTGGTGTTACCAACCGGGGGTGAACTACACACCTCTCTATCCCTTCCACAAATGCTTTAGGGAATGCTTTTCTCAATATATTATAACTGGCATTTACATCAGCATTGATCAGTTTTCCACTGCTACTACGATATAAACCTCTGTTTATTCTTCTGCCACTAAATTTTACTTTTTCTTCCTCTCTTACAACCCCATAAGTCGGCATTTCATCTAAGTCTAAAAAACTGGCTACACTTGTATAGGATTCCTCTCTTTCTATTACTTTTATTCCCACTAATTGACACTTATATTTTATTTTTTCTATCAATTTATTATGCGGAATACTCGTAAAATTTTGATTATTTCTTTTTCCTAAATTTACCTCTTGTTTCCAGTTTTTATTTTTGCCTATTACTAAAGTATCTATTCCTGACTCTAATAACATATTTACTAAATAACTACTTACTTTATGAAAGTAATCATTTATTTTTTCCTCTCTTTTTCTTGTTAACAAACTTAGACGATTTGACCAATATTGTCCCAATGGCAGTTGTTTTTGTAATTTAGCTTTTTTGAGATTATAAAATTGATTTATGCTCTTTAATATACGCCCGTTAATCAGAATTGGGGTGAATCCTTGCTGATTTGATGTTAACGCTATTAAATTGTTTATGCCTAAATCTATAGCGGCTATTTTTTCTATTTTATCTTTTGCTTTTACCTCCTCTTTTTCATAAATTACCTCTATGATATAGTAATTATTTTTGGGAATTACTCTCACTTGATGTAACTTTTCTCCCTGAATTTTAGTAGGAAAAGAAAAATCTAAACCTGATAATTTGATTAAACCTTGTTTTAAGGTCTTTTTACTCACTGCTTGAGCGGTATAAATCACTAAATGTCGTCCATTTTTGTCCTTATATTTAGGTAATTTAGGTTTTCCTAAAAACTTTTCTGGATGTGATTTATACTCTTTTATACCAGCAAAAAAAGAACTCCAATTTTGTTCTAAGTTTCTCAGAGTTTGTTGAGCGACTTTAGCCGGTAATGCTCTATATTCAGGAGTTGATTTTAAGACTTTATCAAGGAGATTATAGCTCGAAAATTCTCCACAAAAAATCAGACTTTGTCGGATATTATAGTTAGCTTTATTATACAGATTTTTAGAAGCAAAACACACTTGATCTAGTGATGACCAAAAAGAGTGAGTTTTCGTAATAATGTGTCTTTCGACTAACTGCATAATCCAATTAAGGGGAGTAATGATAATTTAATGTTAGTATAAAATGAAGGAGATTAAGAACAATTCTCTTTTTTTATCAGATTTTCCGCTAATACTTGACATTATTTGTTTATATTTGTCTATATTTTCGTTAAAGTTTTATCATACTCAAATTCCATATTTGCGCAGTAAGCTAAGACTCTTAGAAACACTTTCTTATGATAGCAACAAAAATCAGCAATAATAGGATATAGACCATTATTGATAATATTTTATGACTAATATCCCCCCCTCCCTCACGGGAAACGAAATCAGAGAGAAATTTTTAAACTTTTTCGCCCAAAAACAACACAAAATCCTTCCTAGTGCCTCATTAGTGCCAGAAGATCCCACTGTTTTACTGACGATCGCAGGAATGCTTCCCTTTAAGCCCATTTTCTTAGGACAAAAAACCTCTGACTATCCTCGTGCTACCACTTCTCAAAAGTGCATTCGTACTAATGATATTGAAAACGTAGGGCGCACTGCTAGGCATCATACTTTTTTCGAGATGTTGGGTAACTTTAGCTTCGGTGATTACTTTAAGTCACAGGCGATCGAATGGGGTTGGGAATTGTCAACTCAGGTGTTTCAATTACCACCAGAAAGAATCGTTGTCAGTGTGTTTAGGGAAGACGATGAGGCTTTTGCTATCTGGCGTGATGAAGTGGGAATCTCCGAAAAACGGATTATTCGCATGGGAGAAGAAGATAACTTCTGGAAATCGGGGGTGACAGGTCCTTGTGGTCCTTGTTCCGAGTTATACTATGATTTTAAGCCCGAATTGGGAGATGATAACATCGACTTGGAAGATGATACTCGCTTCATCGAGTTTTACAACTTGGTGTTTATGCAGTATAACCGAGATGCGCAAGGCAATTTAACTCCCCTGCAAAACAAAAACATCGATACAGGCATGGGGTTAGAAAGAATGGCGCAAATTCTGCAACAAGTGCCTAATAACTACGAAACTGACTTGATTTTCCCTATCATTGCCACCGCAGGAAAGTTGGCAAATATTGACTATAAAACCGCTTCGGAAAATACTAAGGTATCTCTGAAAGTTATCGGTGATCATGTTCGCTCAGTTGTACAAATGATTGCTGATGGTATTTCTGCATCGAATATAGGAAGGGGGTATATTTTGCGTCGTCTAATCCGCAGAGTTGTTCGTCACGGGCGTTTAATCGGTATCGATGGCAATTTTATCACTGAGGTAGCAGAAACGGCGATACAGCTCTTAGAAGGGGTTTACAGCAATACTAGAGAAAGAGCGAAAGTAATTAAAACCGAGTTACAAAGGGAAGAATCGGCATTCTTGGCAACCCTCGAAAGGGGAGAAAAACTCTTAAATGAGGTGATTATTAAGCTCAAAAGTCAGCAAAAAACTGTTATCTCTGGGGAGGATGCTTTTACCCTTTATGATACATTCGGTTTCCCCCTTGAATTGACTCAAGAAATTGCGGAGGAAGAAGGTTTAACCGTTGATGTGTCTGGTTTTGAAGCGGAAATGGAAGCTCAAAGGGTTCGATCGCAGTCTGCCCATGAAACGATCGATTTAACTGTACAGGGTAGCATAGATAAGTTAGCAGAGCATATCCACCCCACTGAGTTTCTAGGTTATCACGAATATCAGTTAATCAGTCACATCGAGGCGTTATTAGTTGAGGGTAAATCGGTGGAAAAAGCGGAAACAGGGCGTAAAGTTCAGCTAATCTTAAATAAAACCCCATTTTATGCGGAATCTGGCGGACAAATTGGAGATCGAGGTTATTTAGCCGGAGAAGATGTGTTAGTATCGATCGAAGATGTGCAGAAAGAATCGGGCTTTTTCGTTCACTATGGCACAGTAGAAAGGGGTACAATTCAAATTGGGCAAAAGTTACGCGCTACTATTGATAAAGCCTGTCGTAACCGTGTCAGAGCGAATCATACAGCAACTCATTTGTTACAGTCAGCTTTGAAAAAAGTTGTCGATGAAAACATCTCTCAAGCTGGTTCTTTGGTATCCTTTGATAAGTTAAGATTCGACTTTAATTCTCCTCAACCAATTACAAAGCAACAATTACAACAAGTTGAAGATTTAATCAACACTTGGATTGCGGAAGCTCATCCTACAGATATTAGTATTATGGGTATTGATGAGGCTAAGGCAAAGGGTGCGATCGCCATGTTTGGGGAAAAATACGGAACCCAAGTGCGTGTTATCGATATTCCTAGCGTTTCTATGGAGTTATGCGGAGGCACTCATGTTAACAATACAGCAGAAATTGGCTTGTTTAAGATTATTTCCGAAACAGGGGTTGCTTCTGGTATTCGCCGTATCGAAGCGGTTGCTGGTGCATCTGTTTTAGAATATCTCAAAGTGAGAGATGATGTCGTCAAGCAATTATCAGATAAATTAAAAGCTAAACCAGAAGAAATTGTCGATCGATTTTCTAACCTTCAAAGTGAGTTAAAAGTGACTCAAAAAGAGTTAGAAAATATCAAACAAGAGTTAGCTTTATTAAAGTCTGAAAGTTTAATTAATAATGCTGAATCGGTGGGAGAATTTAAAATTTTAGTGGCTAATTTAGGTAATTTAGACGCAAAATCTTTGCAATCCGCAGGAGAAAAGTTACAACAAAAATTAGGTAATTCTGCGGTGATTTTAGCCTCTACCCCTGAAGCTAACAAAGTTAGTTTAGTGGCGGCTTTTGGGGAGAAAGTTTATAAAGAAAAACAACTTCAAGCAGGTAAATTTATCGGTGAAATTGCCAAAATTTGCGGTGGTGGAGGCGGTGGAAAACCAAATCTTGCCCAAGCTGGTGGTAGAGATGCTAGTAAAGTTGATGAGGCTTTAACTATTGCTAAAAGCAAATTAATTGAGGATTTATCTTAATGTTTTACGGGGCGGTGCGATCGCCCTATTTGTTTATAATTTTGATAAAAATATTTATAAGTAAGATTTACTGAATAACAACTTGCGTTAAATGAAAAAGAAAAACCAATCGAAAAAAAGTAATTCTTTGACAAAAGAGGATTTATTGGCATTGTTGAAATCATCTAAAGAAGAATGGAATAATTTTATAAAAAATAACCCCAACGCAATCATTGATTTATCGGGTGCTGACTTATATCGAATTAATTTATCAGGATATAATTTAAGAAATGTTAATTTATCAGGTGCTATTTTATCCAGTGCTAATTTAGAGCAAGCTAACTTACAAAATGTTAATTTAGAAAATGCCTATTTAGACTGTGCTAACTTAGAAAAAAGTATTTTAACATATTCTAATTTATCAGGAACAAATATAGAATATAGCAATTTAAAAGAAGCTGATTTAAGTAATTCTACTATTAAAGGTGCTATTTTTAGTTACGCTGATTTACGAGAGGCAAATCTTAATCAAACTGATTTAAAAGGTTGTTATTTTATGGAAGCTAAATTAACAAGAGCTAGTTTTATAAAAGCAAATTTAACAAATGCTAATTTGATTAATTCTAATTTAAAAAGAGCAAATTTATCTCAGGCTTGTTTAGAAAATGCTGATTTGACAGATGCTAACTTAATTTATGGAAATTTAAGTGGGGCTTTTTTAAAAAATGCTAACTTAGAAAATGCTGATTTAGATAGTGCTAATTTACAGAATGCTAATTTAGAAAATGTTAATTTAAAAAGTACTGACTTACAAGATACTAATTTAGAGGGGGCAATTATGCCGAAAGATTATTAATAAATATTGATAAAATACAAACATAAAAGATACAACTACAGATACTTAGTCAGGGGTAGTTTTTTTAGACTACATTTTAATTCAGCAACTCCATTATAATTATATTTTGCTCCGATCGATTATGCGAGTTATCGCAACAAAATCTCGATCGAACTTGATAATCTAGTAGAGTTAACTATTTATTCCTCAAAACTCCCATGAAAACTGTAATTCAAGGAATTATCGGTATAAGTTCGATCGCACTAAATCTAATTAGTAGTTCAAATCTTTCTGCGGTGGCAGGAAATCATATTTGGCAAGGCACAGGCAGGATTATTAACGGTGCAGGAGAAGGAAGCACTGTGGAATTAACATTAAGAATTGTAAATAATGAAGTTACTTTTTTGTCAGGTCCATCCCAAAATGAAAGAATAATCCTGAGAAGTGCATCTCCCTTAATAGGTGAGGGTAAAACAAAAGCAGGTTCATGGCAAGTTTTACAAACCGAAGAAAAAACCATTGGTGTCACCCTTGCTCAAGAAAATCCTTATCGATTAATTCGTTATATTTTAAAGGCTCAATCTTAGGCAATTAATGTCCAATAATTAGATGATGATATGGGTTTTATTAATATTAAAATTATTTTTACTTTGATATTTGTACAGGGAGTTATCGCTCCCTTAATTATGAGTAATATTTTAAATCAAATTAATTTTATTGATAAAATAAGAGTTAAAGTATTTGACAAAATTACGACCATTCATAAAAATAAAAATACTGCTAATGATATTGTTTTAATACAAATTAATCATCGATTTTTAGAAGATAGATTTAAAAGTATTCAATTCAAAGAAAGGGTGTTTTATGCCAGTTTAGTAAGACATTTATTAGAAGCTCAAGCTGGGGTTATAGTCTTAAATTTTAGGCATCATTGGCGTGAAAAACCTGATGATGATTGGACAGAAGTGGATACTTTTAATACCGATTTAAGAACTTTAATAAATCAATATCCTGATCGATTAGTATTAGTAAATCCCACAGAGTTGAGTTTATTGAGTTCTGATACAGAACTTTCGCAAATTAATATTTATCATCACTTTTTACCAAAAAATAATGAAAATCAGTTAATAATTGATCCATCTGAAATACAAGGTTTTTTTGATTATAATATTAATGATAAATATGTTAATAGTTTGTTCAATCCTGCTCGAACTATTAATTTAGAAAGTGAATTTTTATTAAAAGATCAAATTACTGTTAAAAAATCTTTTCACTCTTTTGGTATTTTAACGGTTAATAAATATTATAATTATTTACAAAAAAAAGATAAGTTTGTTACCCCTAAATTAAATAAACAAATAAGAATAAAGTATTTACCGCAATCAAATGACTTTTTAAAGTTAGATATTCAAGATATATGTCCGATACTAGATATTGATAAATTATCGACTATTTTCTATCAAGAATATTTAGATTCTATTATCAAATGTCAACCGAATATTGATCTCCAAAGTTATGTTAAAAATAAAATAGTTATTATTGGTTTTACAGAAGGTATTGACTTAAATACTTTACCAAGTCGATCGCCCTTTAATGAGATGATTCCTGCCATAGAAATTCAGGCAAATATTATTAATAACTTATTAACAAAATCTTATTATCTGGTCATCCCAGATTGGGCAAATTTGATAATTTTAGTTTTCGGTTCGATCGTCTTTAATATATTAATTATTATCCCTAATAATAATCTCAAAAAAGATTTTAATTTAGCTAGTTTTTTCTTAAATTATATTGAGTTGGCTATAATTTATTCTATTTTAATTATCATTGGTTTAAATCTTCAGATTTTTATGCCAATTGTTATACCATTATTAACATGGTTATTAACGGGATTACCAAGTTTTGTTTGTCTCAAATATATTCGGTCACAGGAAGAAATTAAAAATCGAGAAATAGAAATTCTTAATCTTAAAAAAGCAGAAAAAGAAGCAATTTTAATTAATACTAGAAAAATATTAAAACGTACTGCTAGAGATATTCATGACGGTGCATTACAGCAATTAAAATTGGTAATGGATGAGCTAGAATTATCAGAAAATCCACAATTAATTTTAAGTCAATTACAAGAATTGGGTATTGACATTCGCAATCATCTTACAGAAATAAATAGTATTGCTAGTAAATTAGAAATTAATCCTTTTCTTGAGCAAAATTTAAGTTTAGGGCTAAAAAATCATCTGGAGCAATTAATAAAATCAGGAAAATTAACTTTAAAAGTTATCGATAAAATTGATATTATCAAAGAACCAATCGCTAATAGTATTTGGTTTGATATACGAGAGGATATTTATGATTTTTTCAAAGAATGTATTAATAATTTAATAGATCATGCTCAACTGCCTAATGGTAATGCTACCCAAGTAGAAATTATTTTAAAACAAGAGGATGAAAAGTGTAAATTAGTTATTATTAATGATGGAAATTGTGATGAAGAAAATAATCACAAAAAAGGGGGCTTTGGGACAAAAATTATGGCTACTATAGCTAATGATTTACCTGAAGGTAAATTTCAAGTTACCAATGATGAAAATAGTTTTACAGTAGAATTAACGTGGGAATTAAAATTATAGTGCGAAGCACTGCCCATCGACAATAATTATAAATGAACCCTAAAATCATTAATTTATTTGTTGCCATAATCTGTGAAATTTAAGATACGATCGCATTTCCCACTCCCAAAAAAAGTTGATTGTATTATTTATAATAAATTGACAAATTCATCGACTGTTAAACCTGCACTTTTTATTATTGTTCTTAATGTACCTTTAGCGATGTTTTTGTGATTTGGTACGACAATTTGAGAAAAAGGATTATCTTTTCTTAATATGATATGACTTCCTTCTTGACGTTTTTGATAATAGTCAATTTTTGCAAACGCCTTGATACAAACTTGCCCTGAAATATTTGGAAGTTTTGTCATATTGCTACTAACAACGCATCAAAATTTTCCACAGGTATAGGTATATTATCTTCTTCTAAGGCTTTTATATAACCGTTAATGGCTTCTTTAATATTAATGAGGGCAATTTCTTTTGTCTTACCTTGAGAAACGCAACCTTTTAAACTTGGACATTCTGCTATCCAATACCCGTCTTCATCTCTATACAATAAAACTTGTCTCATAAATTCTCTGGTTGTTATCAAAAAAGTTTCTACTATTTTATCTCTAAACAATATGATTGAGAAAGTTACCAGTTTATATTAACAAGAATTTAGTGAACATTGCCCACTCTACAGTGAAGGTTTTTTATTATCAGATAAAATGAAGACTTGAGATTTTTAAATAAAAATTAAGCGATATTGTAAGTTCGATCGAACTGTATATTTTGAATAATGTAACTTCTGAATTTTTGTTAGGATTATAATAAAATAAAAAAGAAAATTATAAAAATGAAACACAAGTCACTTGCCACCATGAGCATCAAAGATTTAGAATCTTTAATTGATAAAATTGTTGAGGGAAAACTAAATAATCTTAACTTGAAAGAACAAGATAATTTAGACAAAACAGATATTGTTAGACAGATAGACAATTTAAGGGAAAGAATTGAAAAAAAATATGGAAAATTTCCTGACTCTACCTACTTAATTCAGGAAGACAGAATCAGATGAATAATAGTAAAATTGTGGTTGATAGTAGTGTTGCGATTAAATGGTTTATTTCTCAAAACTATTCTTTTGAAGCCAATCAAATACTTGAAACTTACAAAACTAATAAATTAAGTTTAATTGCCCCAGATTTAATTTATGCAGAAATGGGAAACATTATCTGGAAAATACAGCGATTTCAAGGTTTAAACCAGGAAGATGCAGAAAATATCCTTAATGTGTTTCAAAAAATACCTCTCCAGATAATTTCTGGCAATCAATTACTTCAAGATGCCTATAAATTTGCTATCAAATATCAAAGAAGTATTTATGATAGTCTTTATGTTGTTTTGAGTGTTAGAGAAAATTGTAGATTCATTTCTGCGGATGAAAAACTATACAATGCTATTCATCAACATATTCCCAATATCAAACTTTTAAAAGACTGGAAAAATAGTTAAAAGTTCGATCGAACTGTGTATTTTAATAATGTAACTTCTGAATGTTTGTTAGGATTAGAATATAAGTAAAAAAGAGGTTTTAAATATGAGTACAAAATTAGCAGAAATAAAAAAGATGATTTTTGAACTGCCCACAACAGAAATAAACCAATTATTAAAAGAAATAAATGAAGAGATAATCACAAAAGACTTTATGAAATTAGCTGAAACAGGCTTTTCAGAATGGGATGAACCCGAAGAGGATATTTATGATGATGAAAATAATGATTAGAGAGATTTGGTTAGTCTCCTTTTATATCCCACGATTACGAAAAATATTAATGATAGGAAACAACGGAAACTGAATTGGGAACACTCTTAACTAAGGTACAGTTTACACCAATATATTATTCTTGGCGACCAACATCACCAGATGCGGGAGATGATTTAGTTATTGATTGTGCGATGAATGCTAATGCTATTGTTGTTACTTTCAATATTAAAGATTTTCAAACAGCTAAAATAACACTAGGATTACAAATCATGACACCAAAAGAATTAATTATTAAACTAGCTGAAAATTAGAATTAATTAGAAAAATTATGAGTCGTTTAACTTTAAGATTACCAGAAACATTACATCATAAATTAGCAAATTTAGCCAAAAGTGAAGGGGTATCATTAAATCAATATATTGTTTATGCTTTAAGCTGTCAAATTCATAATAGTTATACTGTTAATTCTTTTGAGGTTAAAATAACCATAATTTGAAATTATTCAGCATGATTGCACAAACGAGGATCAGTACCTAAAAGGTGACACTTATGAAAGTTATGGTTAGTTCTCTCCTGAAATGTAGTTCCTCCGCTAAACGAGTCTTCTATTTTTTGAAGATGTCTTTCCCAGAGTAGTTCCTGAATATCAACATCCTTTTCTTTTTGACGATCTTGATGTTCATAGAAATTAGCATTATTACAATTAGTTCCTATAACCACGTTGCTACCTGTTCTAGTTTCTTCGGAATTAATAACTTCTCTTATATCAGTACCTAAACTTGGATCATTACAAATAAATTGTGCTTTGGCAAAATCACTTAACAGAGACAAAGACAAAGTGCTTATACCTAATAGCGTCAAAAAATAAAAATTAATCCTTACTAACACTATAAATACTCCTAATTTAATCTCAAATATTGAATAAACATTTTTTATAATTATCGTCCTAAAAAATTATTGAGTTCTTGCTCTGTCCTCAATAGTTATCCTTGCTAGGGTAACAAATAAAATCAAAAAAGTGTGCGAGTTCTCGCAACATTTTCTTAAATTTTTCCGATAGATTATATATATATGAATCAAAGGAAAAGTAACGCAATACAATGAAAGTTTCTAAATTTGTCAGTATAGTCGCAAGTATTAGTTTAGCCGTCAGCACTTTGCCGACTTTTATTTTTCCCAAAATGGAAGTATCAAAAGCTAATGCTCAAGATTATCGAACTATTGAAGGTCGATTTCGTCAAGTTAATGACTGGGGTACAAGAAACGGCTATGTTAGTTGTTTTCCCAATTTTCATCAGGCAAACTATGGACGAGGAGTGGTTTTTGGTGCTATTTGTTTAAAAGGTGGAGGCATTAAATCTGAATCTTTATATGCTGTTGACTTAGGTTATCCTCAATCCCATGATCAAAGATTTCGTGCCGTTAATGATTGGGCAGGGAAAAACAGATGGGCGACTGGCTATCCTAATTTTCATCAATTAGATAGAGGAAAAGGGCTGTTTTATGGTGCTATTCTTTTTCCTGCCGATGCGGTAGTAAGAATGGATATTCCAGCCCAAGAGTTAGGATTTCCCAACAGTAGTGAAGAGCGCTTTCGAGCAATTAATAATTGGGCAACTCGTAGAGGTTATGCAGGGGCGTTTCCTAACTTTCACCAAGCAGACTATGGACAAGGTGTTGTTTTTGGTGCAGTTTTAATCAAAAAACAATATGGAAGAAGCGTTGATATTCCCGTGTCACAATTAAGATAATTTTAGTCAAGAGGGCGATCGTACTTTTATCGATGGAGGTTCGATCGAACTCATATTTTCCCTTGTGATAGATATTCTTGAAAGTAAATAGTCATCCTTACTAGGATAACAAATAAAATTCAAAAAAGTGTGCGAGTTACCGCAGCATTTTACTGATTCAGTTTTTTATAGTAGTTATATGAATTGTTCAAATCTTTAACAGTAATTGAAAGAGTAATGTTATGAAAAAAAATAATTTTATTACATCTATCATTAGTACTCCCACATTTTTGACGGGATTAATTCCATTGTTGTCATCTTCTAGCATTTTTTTTATTATTTCCATTTTATTTCCAATATTTTTTACTCCCCAAAAAGTTTTATCTCAAGAAGGTAATTGTTCCCAAAGAGTAATTGGAGAAAGATGTCATATAATTTTTAGAGCTGATTCTGGTCATGCAGGTAGCACTCGAGATCCAAAAGATACAGGTGAATTGGAGAGAGCAGTACCTTCTGGTTATGTAGTCGTCAATTTTCAGGAAGTCAATGAAAGTACACGAGGAGGTCAATTTCTTGTCAGTAATGTTTCCCGTGGACAAAGATCGAATTTGAAAAGAGAATTTGATTCTGTCTCTTCCCGATTATCTGAGTTTGAAGGAAAAATTAATGCTCTCTATCAAGATCCCCAAACCGTAGTTCCCGTAAGAGCAAAGCTAGAAATGTATCAGCGTGAATTGCAACAATTAAGAGAAGCCAGTCGTTATGTTAGTTCTACTGAGTCAAATACCGATATTTTTAAATTACGGGCAAGAGCAGAATATACTTGTACAGTCAGAGCTATTGGTCAGTGTCTGGATGGATACGGTAATAGAGGGAAAGGATATGTCAGGGTTAATTTAGTATATGTCGGTGATAGTCCCGTTAGAACTGTTAATGAGATTGAAAGACAATTAAACTTAATCAGTCCTATTCAACGAATATATAACTATCAAGTTACAAACAGTTGCCGTCATCCCATTCGAGTTGCTATTCGTTATAGAAATATCCAACAACAATGGGTTACTCAGGGCTGGTGGAATTTGACACCGGGGAAATCTATATCTTTAGGTAATAATAACGGAACTCTTTTAGCTTCGGATAATGGTGTCTGGTATTATTATGCCGAGTCAACCAATAATACTGGATTGTCATGGTCTGGACAGGATAATAAAGTTTCCTATGATGGTAGAACATTGAATATGAGGAAAGAAACGAATAATGGAGATCATGGCAAATTGAATCTAACCTGTCCATAATTTTCGGTTTGTTAGTTCAAATTCCAGCATAGAATATTCTCACAAAGCATTTTGATCGCATCTTTTACTTAAAAAGCTAACTATACTTGTACTTAATTAATTATTTTCCAAGGAGATTTTTATGAACTTTGCAAGAACAGCAACAATTTTATTTTCTAGTTCCATTTTTTCCCTTTCCTACGGTTTTTACGATACTGCCTTGTCTCAGGGTAGAAGTCTTCAAGACTGTGTTAGAGCTTGGCAAAATTCATTACCCGGCATTTCTACGGATAAAGCCTTAGAGCAATGTCAAACAGT
This sequence comes from Geminocystis sp. CENA526, assembly GCF_050753365.1. NCBI lineage: Bacteria > Bacillati > Cyanobacteriota > Cyanophyceae > Chroococcales > Geminocystaceae > Geminocystis > Geminocystis sp. CENA526. Next base: position 32,780 of record NZ_JBLZFY010000014.1, on the reverse strand, counting down.
AGGTTTTCCCAGTCAATCAAGAGAGAATAGAGGGGATTGTGTGGCAAAATCCTACAAGCATGGCATCCACAAACTGCCACTCAAAAAGCACAAGAATTTTGTTCTAAGGGTGGTAACTCTACCTGTTTAGGGCAATCTTATCAAGTATATACTCAGGCATGGCATCCTCAAACCGCTACCCAGAAAGCACAGGAATTTTGTCTCAAGGGTGGTACAGGTTCTTGTTTAACTCAATCTTATCAGGCGTTTAAACAAGCATGGCATCCTCAAACCGCCACTCAAAAAGCAGCAGAATCTTGTCTTGGCTAATTCTCTGATTTTAAATTGAACTTACGCCAACTAAAAAATTTCTATAGAAAAGAATTTTAAACATTTGATTTTTTTTAATGCGTAAGTGGTGTTTAAGTTATTGAATTACGATAAGGAAAAAAGATGAATTAAATAATAATAACTTAATGAAAAACTATCTTACTTCCATTATTTACCTTATATTTTTAGGTTTTAATTCCCTCTTTATTCCTAAAATAGCCCTAGCCTTTAATCCCGAACATTTGCAAAAATTACTAACTACTAAAGAATGTATTGACTGTGATTTAACAGAAGCAAATTTAATTGATTTAGACTTACAAGATGCGAATTTAACAGGTAGTAATCTCACGGGAGCAAACTTAACAAATTCTAATTTACGCTTCAGTAATTTAAGTAATACTCAACTTAAAAATGCTAATTTAAGTTATACTAAACTCTTTATTGCTGACTTAATAGGAGCAGATTTAACTAATACAAATTTTAGGGGTGCTGATTTAGAAAGTATCAAAGTCGATCGAACCTCACTCCTCAAAACTAACCTTAAAGGAGCAATTTTATTAGGTATCGATAACTTAAAATCAGAAGATATTGACAATTTATTAAAAATAGGAGTAACCATCAATAAAGGGAACGAAATATTAGCTAAATATGATGATATTTTTGTATCTTTAAAAATAAAAGAGTCAGAAAAAGAGCAATCTAACCATCAAATTATCGTCACCCTCACGAAGAAAAATGATACTGAAAATATCACAATTCCCCTCACTTTAGCACCAGATTTTCAACCTTATCCGGGGCAAAGATTACCCGTTAGAATCATTGATTTAGATGGAGATAACATCCCCGAAATTATTATTGACTATTTTAGTGGCGGTGCGCACTGTTGTCTTTCCTCCCAAATCTTTCGTTTTTCCTCCTTTAACGACAAGAATTTAACCTATACATCCATTACTCAACCTTGGTTTCACACTGGTTATCATCTCAAAATCAATTTAACTACTGGTTTACCCGAATTTTCTAGTTATGATAATCGTTTTGCTTATCGTTTCAGTAGTTTTGCCCATTCCCGTTTTCCCCTACAAATTTGGCAATATCATCAAGGAAAAATGACGGATATTACTCGTCAATATCCCCAATTATTGCAAAAACAGGCAAATGATTTATTAACAGAATATGAACAATTATTGGCAACCTTAACCGAAGACGGGCAACTAGACTTAATTAATAGTCATAATGCCAGTGGCATTGGTGGTGTTTTATCGGGTTATTTGGCGGTGAAATCTTTACTGGATGAATTAGAAGAAGGATGGCAAACCTTAGAACAAATATATCAAGGGAAAGATAAGCAAGAATTTTTTACATCCCTCGAAAACTTTTTGCAGGTTGCAGGATATATACCTAACTCCACCATTATTGATCATTTAATTCAATCTATTACTACCCCTCAAGGGGTTTCCACTGAAGGAGAAGGAGGCTTATTTTTTAGTAACAATGGAGATACTTTAATTTGGGCTTTGTTCGATCGAGGTTTACAATTATGGCATTGGCAAAAGGGAGAATCTCAAGGTATTTTAGGAAAAGATCGGATTTTGACTCCTATAGCAGTTAGTGAGCAAGATGTTATCTTAACTTTATCAGAATTGAAGTTAATAAAATGGGATGTCAAGTCAGGTAAAATTCAACCATGGCAAGGTAATAACAATCAAGACTATTTAGACTTAACCTCGTTTTTAACAGAGGGAGATAAAACTATCGGCACATCCCAAATCATTACCAATACAGAAGGAAAAGAAGAAGTTTTGTTAGTAATTTATGAATATCAACATGAGGAAGATAAACGTTTACTGAAAATTTATAATCCAGAATCCAAGCAAATTTTAAAGACTTATGCTGTTAATCAAGATATTTCAGCAGTATGGCTAGATTACAATAAAAAAATATTAGCCTATAGTACCGATACCAACGAAATTCATTTGATTAATATTGATACGGGAGAGATTTTAAATAATTTTAGTGCGGGAAATGGTTTTTCATGGATTTATCAAATTGCTATCCATGACAATACTTTAATTACCGTCAGTGATGATAATAAACTGCAAATTTGGGATGTTACTTCGGGTAAATTGATTACCTCTTGGTTAACTAATGCCTCTCATCTTGCCATTCATCCTCAAGGCAAAGTTTTCGCTACTACTAATGGTTATGAGGGAAATGTGCAACTGTGGCGTTTACCTGATTCTCGTTAATTATTGCTTTCAACTTTAAAAACTATAATATATAGCAATAGACAGGTTATTTAGTATATCTTTTAAATATTTTAAACACAAAAACTAGCTAAACTACTAATACTATGAGTAATATCATTTTAGAAGAACTTGAACCCGAATTGAAACAACGTTTACAACAACGAGCGATGAGAAACGGACATACTATTGAGGCTGAAATTACATCTATTTTATCGATCGTCTTACTTTCTGATATATCTACTAATTCTAATGATGACTTAACAAAACAAATTGCTCAACGTTTTGCTCCTTTTGGAGAATTTGACATCCCCGAAACACCAAGAGAAGCCATTAGAGAAGCTCCTACTTTTTAAGATAGATGATTATTCTTGATACAAATGTATTGTCAGAATTAATGAAGCCCCAAGGCTTTCCAAAAATTAAGACATGGGTTGCTCAACAAATACGAGCTGAACTTTTTATTACTACTATCACTCAAGCTGAAATTCTTTATGGTATTTCCATAATACCAGAAGGAAGACGAAAGCAAGGACTGATGGAAACGGCTCAAATCATGTTCACGGAAGACTTTAAGGAGAAAATACTTGATTTTGACACTACATCAGCTTATTATTATGCTATTATCGCCTCCGAACGCCGACAAGAAGGGAAACCTATTTCTCAATTTGATGCCCAAATAGCTTCTATTTGTCGTACTCATAAAGCAATTTTAGCTACCCGTAATGTGAATGATTTTATCAACTGCCAGATTGAGATTATCAATCCTTGGAATTTATGACGTAAAGTTCGATCGAACCTATCTTTTTTTGTATTTAGTGATATTCCTAAAGATAAATATTTTGTTTTTCGTTAGTCTAACAAATGAAATTCCTAAAGGTGTGCGAGTGATCGCAACATTTTACTAAATTAATTGTGCATACTTTAAATTACTAAGCAAAAAATAGATAATGATATGAAACCACGAAATTTTTTACTCACCTTCGGATTAACTAGCATCTTAACTGTGTCAGGGGTAAATATTTTTCCCTCTTTTTTAGAATCTTAAAAAATAAGATATGACAATTAGAGAAGAACTAAAAATGAAAATAGAAGTAGCAAAAATAGACAACTTTTTAGAAATCAATGACATAGATTTATCTATCGATGAAATTAATAATATATTATCTGAATTACCTTATTTAACAAGCCTCTATTTGACAGATAATAAAAATTCACCTTTTCCTGAATGGATAACTCAATTCACAAATTTAACTCATCTTTACCTTAATTCTTATCATTTATTTGAATTACCTGAATCTCTTGCTAAATTTACTAATTTAATTTATCTTGATTTATCCTATAACAAATTTAAAATATTACCAGAATCGATTGTTAATCTTCATAATTTAACTTATCTTGATTTATCCGATAATAAATTAGAAGAATTACCTAAATCTATAGTTAATTTAACTAACTTAATTTATCTTGGTTTAGATTAAAAAAAAAAACAATACCTAAATCGATGATTAAAATTACTAACTTAACTGAGCTGAATTGGGTACTGACTTTACATGATTATAATGACTCATATAATTATCAAAAATTGAACAATCAATGTTAATTAATGATATAAATATCATTTGAAAATAAGTTTTTCTCAATTTAAAAGTGCTGTAATCTCTCAATTATACATTTTTACTAATTTTTATATTACATAAACTAAATTATCCCTATTCGATCGAAGCACTCCCCTATAGAATTATTACCAGAACAATAAAAATTCATGAATCATCTTGTAACCAAAAAATCTTTACTCTTAGGCACAATTATTCTCATCACAACCAGTCAAATCTATGGCTATCTGAAATATAAAACCTTCCCCACAGGAATCACATCAATTTTCGGTGATAACTCTGCTCATACCAAACTTTCAGACAACTATGACTTTTCTCATCCAGTGGCTTTTACTCCTGATAATCTTTATCTAGTGCGAAGTAACGGCAGTGAAATGACAATTTGGGAAGTAAACAGTAAAAAATTACATAAAACTATTACCCTAGTTAATGAGCCTCCCCTAGCGTCAGTATTCAGCCCCAATGGTGATTATTTTGCTACCGCCACAGAAAATGTTGTTAATATATGGGATGTCAATAGTGGGGGATTGCATAAAACCATTACTCATGATACAAAATCAGTAAATAGTATTGCACTTAACCATGATGCACAACTCCTCGCCATTGGTGGCGAAGATGGTAAAATTGCCTTTTGGGATATAAATAGCAGTGAAAAACAGCAGACGTTTACTAATGAAAATCCTGTTAAAAAGTTAGTTCTCAGTCCCAATAATCAACATCTTGCTAGTGTGGATGGTAAAGAAGTTAAAGTTTGGAATGTGAATAGTGGACAATTAGAACGAACATTTTTGGGTGCTAATTACAGTAATTATGGTTTAGCATTTAGCCCTGACAGTCGTTATCTTGCCATAGAAAGCAAAAGTGATGGCACTATCAAAATTTGGGATGTGAGTAATCCTAATGGTCAATTACAACATACCCTGAAAACTACCTTTGATGGAAACATAACTAATAGTATAGTCTTTAGCCCTGATGGACGTTATCTAGTTAATTCGATCGAAGACCCTGCCTACGCTGATACCCAAGATGCTAATCTGATAAAATATCCTCCTCTAACCATTGGATTTTGGAATACAAGTACTGGTGAATTAGAAAAAACTGTATCTTCTTTGACAGGAGAATTAGCTTTAAGTAATGATGGTCGTTATTTAGCGATTGGTAATTACAATAGTACCTATATTCTACCTTTGAAAGAGTAATTGATATTTTGGATCAAATGTCATATTTTACTGATTAAAACACCATAAAAAAATATTTTCTGGGGAATTTTCACTGTAAAACTCGATCGGTTTATTCGTATATCCCGTTAAACATTGATTAACCTTTATGGCTTTTATAAAACATAAAAATATAGCAATACAAATAAGAGGAACGAAAATAGCCTTTGACATAAAAAATTATCTTGAATTTAAAATTATCAAATATGACTGAAATAAGTAATGAAAAAAATTATATCTTTTATATAGTAGAAGATCATCCAGAAGTAGCAGAAAATAACTGTATTTTTATTAGAAAAAAATATCCTTCTGCTTACTGTCTAATTTTAAATCATCCTCAAAAATTATTAGAAAGACTAAAGTTAGAAATTCCATCTTTAATCGTTTTAGATCTACAATTTGGCAATATAAATGGTGTTCAATCCACAACTTGCACCTTAGACACTTTAGAGATTCTGTTTCGACAATATCCCAACTTAAATATACTGATTTATAGTAGTGAGCATAGTTATTTACGTCCCTATTTATCTAAAATCAGTCATCATCAAGGAGGTTTTGCAGTTGTGCCTAAAATATCATTAAGAAGTGCTTTTTTGGAGGGAATAAATAATGCTTTACAAGGTTTATTAAGTTTACCCCCAGACTTACGAGATAATTTACAATTAAATTCTGTAGAATTGCAAATTGTTCAGTTATTATGTAAAGAGTCTTTACAAGATAAAGAAATAGCTTTACAACTAAATATTAGTCCGAGAACTATTCAAAAGCATATAGAAAATATCAAAGTTAAATTGAGACTAGATTTATTGAATAAAGATACAACTAATCAGCGTGTAGCTTTGTGTATGGAAGCATTAAAAAGAAAACTAATCGCCTTGTAAATAACATTAAAAATTTAACTAATTATTAGAAGATTTAATCAATACTTGGATAGCAGAAGCCCATCCTGCGGATATTAGTATTATGGGTATTGATGAGGCTAAAGCTAAAGGTGCGATCGCCATGTTTGGGGAAAAATACGGAACCCAAGTGCGTGTTATCGATATTCCTAGCGTTTCTATGGAGTTATGCGGAGGCACTCATGTTAACAATACAGCAGAAATTGGCTTGTTTAAGATTATTTCCGAAACAGGGGTTGCTTCTGGTATTCGCCGTATCGAAGCGGTTGCTGGTGCATCTGTTTTAGAATATCTCAAAGTGAGAGATGATGTCGTCAAGCAATTATCAGATAAATTAAAAGCTAAACCAGAAGAAATTGTCGATCGATTTTCTAACCTTCAAAGTGAGTTAAAAGTGACTCAAAAAGAGTTAGAAAATATCAAACAAGAGTTAGCTTTATTAAAGTCTGAAAGTTTAATTAATAATGCTGAATCGGTGGGAGAATTTAAAATTTTAGTGGCTAATTTAGGTAATTTAGACGCAAAATCTTTGCAATCCGCAGGAGAAAAGTTACAACAAAAATTAGGTAATTCTGCGGTGATTTTAGCCTCTACCCCTGAAGCTAACAAAGTTAGTTTAGTGGCGGCTTTTGGGGAGAAAGTTTATAAAGAAAAACAACTTCAAGCAGGTAAATTTATCGGTGAAATTGCCAAAATTTGCGGTGGTGGAGGCGGTGGAAAACCAAATCTTGCCCAAGCTGGTGGTAGAGATGCTAGTAAAGTTGATGAGGCTTTAACTATTGCTAAAAGCAAATTAATTGAGACTTTATCCTAATCTTTTTTTTGTGGGGTGTGCATCGCCCTACTACTTTTTTCAAGTTTATTAAAATATGCTAATTATGCTTTTTAAAATATCTAGTCTTTCTAGTTTTTTGGCTCTTCAATTTTGAGTATGATAAATTATGTCTAAAAAAAGGTATCAGGTGGCAGGTGTTAGGTTAAATTAAAACTGTAAATTTATAATATTTGTATTTTTAAAATCCTAAACCTATTATATATCAACACAAAAGTTTAATGATGTTTAGTTGAGGTGAATTTGAGGCGAAAATATTGAGTAATTAATCCTTGACTAGGACTGAATAAAAAACTTAAAATAAATAATCCTGTAGCGACTAACACGATCGAAGGTCCTGATGGTAAGTTAAAATAATAACTTAAATACATTCCACTAATACTAGAAATAACCCCAATTAATACTCCTATTAACATTACTTGATAAAGTCGATCGACTAATAAATAAGCTGTAGAAGGGGGGGTAATTAATAACGACAAAACTAGAATAACTCCCACCGCTTTTAAACTAGCAATAATGGTTAAACCAATTAAAATCATTAATCCTGTATCTAACCATTTTACGGGTAAACCGATCGATTCTGCTCCTAATTTATCAAAGGTATAAAAGAGTAATTCTTTATAAAATAAAAAGACAACCAATAAAACAAAAATAGCAATAATTATGGTGTCTCTAACTTCGGAAAAAGTAACTCCTAAAATATTGCCAAAAAGAAAGTGATTAAGATCAATTTTATTCTCTTTTTGCACTACTGTAATGAGAGTAATGCCTAGGGCAAAAAAAGCGGAAAAAACAATGCCCATAGCGGCATCTTCTTTAATTTTTGAGTTATTTCTAATAATGTTAATACAAACGGTACTAATTAATCCTGCCACAAATGCACCGATAAAAATATTAATCTCTAAGATAAAGGCAATAGCTAACCCCGGCAAGACAGAATGACTAATAGCATCCCCTAATAATGCCAATCTTTGCACCATTAAATAACTACCGACTACGGCACAAATTATGCCCACCACTACGGCAATCATTAACGAGCGTTGCATGAAGGCATACTGTAAAGGTTCAATTAAAAAATCGAGCATTTCTTATGAATAAAAATTATAAAAATACAGGTAAGATGCCTGTATCACTGCATAAAAATTAGAATTTTTGTTAAGCGGATAATCGATCGAACTCAGAATAAAAAGAGACTCTACCATTATAGGCGTGATATAAGTTTTCTTCTCTTAAAACTTCGTTTCTTGTACCTTTAGCAATGAGGGTTTTATTCAATAAAATTAAGTCATCAAAGTTATTAATTGATTCCCCTAAATCGTGATTTACCACGAGAATTATTTTACCTTCTTGAGCTAATTCTTGAAAAATATTAAAGATGATTGCTTCTGTTTTTTGATCAACTCCCACAAAAGGCTCATCAAAGAAAAATATATCAGCAGATTGCGCTAACGATCGAGCTAAAAATACTCTTTGTTGTTGTCCTCCTGAAAGTTGTCCGATGGGGCGATGGCAATAGTCATACATTCCCACTTTTTCTAAGGCAGTTTTTGCCATTTCTCGACTCATCCTCGAAAAAGGTTTAAACCATCCTGTTTTTTTCACCCTCCCCATCATCACTACATCCCATACTGTAGCGGGATATGTCCAGTCTATTTGCGATCGTTGTGGTACATAAGCAATGCGGTGTTTTTGTTGAGCTAAAGGTTGATTATCCAGTAGAATTGAGCCAAACTGATAAGGGATCAAGCCTAACATAGCTTTAATCATAGTACTTTTTCCAGCACCATTGGGTCCAATAATTCCTGTCACTCGTTGAGGGAAAACTTGAAAAGAGACATTTCTTAATGCCTCCACGTTGCGATAACTCACCGTCAAATTTTCTACCTTTAGACAACCCAAATTTCCCATAGTTCTATTTACCATTATTCGATCGACTAAGGCTATTATAACAAAAAATGAGAAGATTATGAAAATATGATGAAAGAATTGTGAAAATCGAGAATGAGTTGTAAGACTTTGATTCCCCCTAACCTCCCTTAAACAACAGGATGTTTTCATTCTCAAAATAGGATTTGTATAATACTATATGATATTTTTTAACAATAAAAAAAGGGCAAAAAACCCTCTAATTTTTAATAGATAAATATAATGAAAATAATAAAAAGTTTACTTGAAATATATTAAATAAATGATAACTAAATTAGTATAAAATAAACTTTAAGCTAACACCACTTCTAAATCAGAAGATGTCTTTTTTTTAGGAGGTTCGATCGAAATATGATTATCCTCATCGGGTTTTTCTTCACTAACGGATAATTGCTTACAAGGAATAGTATCTGATAAAATTGCACTAGCCATCATGCCAGAGTGAATTTCTAACAAGGCTTCGGGTAATGCCTCAAACACTAATCTTTGTCCGGGGAAAACCACCCTTTCAAAATACCAATTACTAATATTTGTTATCCTAGCTACTTGAATTTGGCTTGTCGCATTAACATAACAACATAAAATAGCATCATTTTCATTGTTAGGAATAGGGTCTAGTATTTGAGCCATGATGATAAGATGTTTTTAAATTTAAGATTGATATTTACACCCTATAAGCTAACATTCCTTGATCCCAATTAGTTGTAAAGATGATTACCAATTTCATTTTATTTTCTTTTTAATCTTTTTTTGATGACAATTAGAGGCAATTCTTAAGAAAATATTAAGATTTTTTTTTGTTAAATCTATCACATAAAAAAAGGTGTTAGGTATCAGGTAGCGGGTATTAGGTTAAATTCAAACTGTTAATTGATAGCAATTTCATGTTAAAAATAATCAAAGCTATAGGTGATAAGGTTTATATAGCAGTCAGTTATGAGTTGTAAGAATTATCTTATCCTAAAAGGGAATAGGGAATGGGCAATAGTGATACTATTTTCTATATTTTTTTCTAATAATTGATTTCTCATAAATTATTCCTGATTGCTATAGCAGTTAGCATTTAACCTGATATCTGATACTTCTCCTCATCAAAAGCCTTTTTTATCATCCCCTAATTATGCCCAATTTCAAACTTCAAATAATGAATATTGACTTGTTAAAGTACATCAAAAAACTTTCATTAAAAGATATAATATTTTGTTTTTTTGGTGGTTTATTAATGGGGTTAAGTGTTGCTCCTACTAACCTATATTTTCTAGCATGGATAGCCTTAATACCTCTTTGGAAGGCGGTGTTTCGATCGAATTTAACAGCTATATTAAGTGGTTTTTGTTGGGGGTTAGGTTATCACGGATTCGCTTTATTTTGGATTACTGGCATTCATCCCATGACGTGGATGGGAGTATCATGGTTAAACAGTTTAATGATTGCGATTTTTTGTTGGGTTTTTATTACTTTATGGGGTGCAATTTTAGTTACAATATGGGCTTATATTATTCATGGTTTTATTCAAAAAAAATACTCCACTATTATTAATATTTTATGGGGGGTAACTCTTTGGTGTTTGTTAGAAAAAATTTGGAGTTTTAGTCCTCTTTGGTGGACTTCTTTATCTTTTACCCAAAGTCCTTATAATTTAGCAATTTTACAGTTATTAAAGTTTTCTGGTACAACAACAATTACAGCTTTAATAGTTTTAGTTAATGGTTTATTTGCTCAAAATTTTAGCACCATTTTTCCTTCAAATAAAAATTTATTTTTAGACATTTTTAACAATACAAGCAAGATGCTTGTTTTACGGAGGCAAAACCATAATTTGAACAAAAACTTATTTAGTTTTCAAAAAATATTTATAACTTATAAATATCTTACTTATGGAGTTATAATTTTAATCATCTCTCACAGCTTCGGCTATTTTTTATATCAACACCCCATAGTAAATAATCCTGATAATAAAATTAGAATAGGCATTATTCAGGGTAATATTCCTAATGAAATTAAACTTTTTGATGCGGGGCTAAAAACAGCATTTATTAACTATACTAAAGGCTATAATTATTTAGCTCAACAAGATGTGGATATAATTTTAACTCCTGAAACAGCTTTACCTTTTTTCTATCAAGACATCGCTGAAAATAGTGTGATTGCTCAAGCTATTAAACAGCAACAAATACCGTTATTGTTAGGAGCGTTCGATCGAATTAATAAAAACAAATATACTAATAGTTTATTTGCCATAGATAAGGAAGGAAAAGTTATGAGTAAATACGACAAAATTAAATTAGTACCGTTGGGGGAATATATCCCTTTTCGAGATATTTTAGGGGATATAATTAGGCGACTTTCACCTTTGAATACAGAATTAATTGCAGGAAAAAAAGACCAACTTTTAAACACCCCTTTTGGGAAAGCTATTGTGGGGATTTGTTATGATTCTGCTTTCTCGGAAATCTTCCGTTATCAAGCCTTACAAGGAGGAGAATTTATCGTTACAGCGTCTAATAATGCCCATTATGATGATACCATGCCCGAACAACACCACGCTCAAGATGTGATGAGATCGATCGAAACCGACAGATACATGGCACGAGCTACCAATACAGGGCTATCTGCTATAATAAACCCTCATGGCAATACAACTTGGATTTCACAGATAAACCAATATCAAACCTACGCAGGAGAAATTTATCGCCGTGATAGCCTTACACCTTATGTAAAATGGGGTGATTGGTTGATAATCACATTTATCATCACCTCATTTTTAGGATATAAATGGCTTAGTAAATAATTCTTGTTTTGGCATAAGTTTATACCACTGCTCAACTAAGTCAAATTATACCCTTGCTAAGTATAAATAATTTCACCATGAAAATTAGTGCCTTGAAATAAAGACATTTTCAGAGATCAACAGCTATACTAAAATAAATGTACTATAAAATTCGAGGAAAATTATGATAGCCCTCACCGAGTCTTCAAATCCCCCGATTTATATTCCTACTCAAGATGATTTACCTAGTGATGACGACGACAAAATGGAAACTTCACGCCATAAATATCAAATGGATTTACTCCTAGAAACTATTTATCCTTGGTTAGAAAAACGTCAAAATGGCTATGCCGGGGGTAATATGTTCATTTATTTTAGCCTCTCCCAAGTGAAAAATAAAGATTATAAAGGACCTGATTTTTTTTGTGTTTTAGATGTAGAGCAAAAAGAGCGTAAAAGTTGGGTTGTTTGGGAAGAAGGAAAAGCTCCCGATGTAGTGATTGAATTACTATCAGATAGTACCGCATCCTACGATAAAAACGACAAAAAAAGCATTTATCAAAATAAAATGCGCGTTCCTGAATACTTCTGGTATGATCCTTTCACCCCTGATGATTGGGCTGGTTTTTCTCTTGTCAAAGGTGTTTATCAACCACTGAAACTTGATGAGTTCGATCGCTATATTAGTGAACAACTACAACTGGCTTTAGTTCGTTGGCAAGGAGTTTATCGTGGTATTGATACAATCTGGTTACGTTGGCAAACTTTAGAAGGGGATTTGTTACCTACAGATAAAGAAATTAGCGAAGTAGAAAAACAACGCGCTGATGAAGCTCAACAACTTGCCGAAGCTGAGAAACAACGTGCGGAGGAAGCCCAACAACTTGCCGAAGCTGAGAAAAAACGTGCGGAGGAAGCCCAACAACTTGCCGAAACTGAAAAACAACGTGCTGAAAGTGCCTTATCAGAAATAGCTAAGTTAAAAGAATTACTCAAAAATTCAGGAATAGAAATATCAGATTAATGCCATTTAAGGTGTTTAAAAAATCGATAATCTACAATAACTTAATCGTGTAATTTATAAGTAAATGCAATAGGGATAATAAAATGTTTCTATTTTAATACTTTAAGACGCAAACCCCCTAGCAAACCTTGATTTTGTGGTAGTAATAACAAATATAAATCTTTTGAAACAGTGATTTAGGCTAAACTTATAATATAAGTAAAGATTATTTAAAATAAGCTAAACAATTTCATTTCTAATGTGTAAATCAATATTGGCATTTATACTTTAATATTCATATTAGACTTGCTTAAATAGTAAGTAACAGTTAGTTTTTTGTAAATCACAAATCAAAAGGAAAAAAACATGGCAACTTATAACGTAACTTTAGTAACCGAAGACGGCGAACAAACGATCGAAGTACCCGATGATGAGTATATCCTTGACGTTGCTGAAGAACAAGGTATTGACTTACCTTACTCCTGCCGTGCTGGTGCTTGTTCTACTTGTGCTGGTAAAATCATTTCTGGTACTGTAGATCAATCCGATCAATCTTTCTTAGATGATGATCAAATCGAAGCAGGATACGTTTTAACCTGCGTAGCTTATCCTACCTCTGACTGTAAAATCGAAACCCATAAAGAAGAAGAATTATACTAATTAATTTTTTCTCTTTGTTGTTAGGGGATAGAGTATTTATACTTTATTTCCCTAATAAATTGGGGTTGAATTTTACCAATCATCTCAGTGATGTTCTAGTTGTTAAAAAGGCTTCTTAAAAAATTGTAACGGTTTATCTCGAATTGTGATAACCTAAAATAATGAGATTGAGCTGTGAGTACATATCATCAACTAGGAATCCATGACTTCTAATCAAAATCCCTCAAATCCTATACCTTTTAAAGAGTTTACAGCGACAAAACAAACAGGGTTTTTTGAAAATTTAAAACAACCTCGTTTTAGTGGTCAACTATTACTAACTGGTCCGAGAAAAACTAAATGGGTATTTTATCTCTACTTAGGTCGTCTTGTCTATGCTACTGGGGGTAATCATCCTGTCAGAAGATGGCGCCGTAATTTAGTTGCCCATTTGTCTAATATTCCTTCTCACATGAATGCGATCCAAGCAGATGTCGATCGACTACAACTTGATGATCAGAATAACTGTTGGGAATACGAATTATTATGCCTATGGGTGGATGAGCAAAAAATTAGCCTCGAACAAGCGGCAAAAATGATCCGCCAAAATATTGTCGAGGTACTCTTTGATGTTACTCAAGCAATGCAGGTTACTTGTGAATTGAAACAAGATAAAAACTTGCCTTTCTCCACTCGTTTAGTATTAATCGATGCTGAACAAGTAATCATAGAAGCTCAAAAAGGCTGGCAAGCGTGGCAAGCGGCAAAAATCGCCGATCGATCGCCCGATATGGCACCGATTATCACTCAACCCCAAGAGTTAGAACAACAAACTAACCCTCAAATATACCAGACTTTAAGTCAGTTATTGGATGGACAACAAACCCTCCGAGATTTGTCCGTCAGAATGAAACGAGATGTTGTCACCGTCACCCGCTCTCTTTTGCCCTATGTACAAAGGGGTTTAGTGCGTTTGATCGAAATTCCCGATATTGATCCGCCTAAACTACCTCATAACAACGATTTTGACAGTGATGCTATCAATAATCAGAAAATAACTATCGCCTGTGTGGATGATAGTCCATTAATTTGTCAAACGATGGAAAAAATTATCGGTGGCGCAGGTTATAATTTTGTAGGCATTAATGATGCTTTAAGGGCGATCGCCATTTTATTGTCCAAAAAACCTGATTTAATCTTTTTGGATTTGATTATGCCTAACGCTAACGGTTATGAAATTTGCAGTCAACTACGCAAACTCACCTTTTTCAAACATACCCCCATCGTGATTTTAACGGGTAATGACGGGTTGGTCGATCGAGTGAGAGCGAAAATGGTAGGCTCAACCGATTTTATTAGTAAACCAGTGGACACAGCATTAGTATTAGAAACTATTAGAAAACATCTTAAACTAACGGTATCATAAGAATCAATAATTGATATAAATGAATAACAATTCGTCAAAAATAAAAGAAAAGATTGTTATATCATAACTATTGCTAAGAAAATATAGAAAATAAATAAAGGTTAAAATTATGGGAAATGCGTTAATTGTAGATGATTCTTCTACAGAAAGAAAAATTTTATTAGGTTACTTACAAGAATTAGGTATTACCGTCACCACCGCCGAAAGCGGAGAAGAAGCCTTAGACAAATTAAAAGGCAGTATTCCTGACATAATTATTCTCGATGTCGTATTACCGGGTAAAAGTGGTTTTGAGATATGTAGAGAAATCAAAGCTGATACAGCCACTGGCAAAGTACCCGTTATTATTTGTTCCACAAAAGGTAGTGAAATGGACAAATTTTGGGGCATGAAACAAGGTGCAGACGCTTATATCCCAAAACCCGTTGATAAAGAAGAATTTTTTTCTACTGTAAAAAGGCTCATTAAATAGTGAATAGTGAATAGTGAATAGTGAATAGTGAATAGTGAATAGTGAATAGTGAATAGTGAATAGTGAATAGTGAATAGTGAATAGTGAATAGTGAATAGTTTTTTATTATTCATTCTGCATTCTTCATTTCTTATGAGTGAACAAACAACCCTTTCTTTATCTCAATTTCAACAAAAAAAGAATATAGTCGAAAGACAACAGTTTTTAAGATTTGTTCTCTTACCAGATACAAACTTAATGGTTTCACTCTCAGAAATTGCTGCCGTCTTAAAAATACCTTTTGGGCAAATTATCCCCATTCCCGAAATGCCCTCATGGGTAATGGGAGTTTATAACTGGCGTGGGGAAATCGTCTGGATGATTGATTTAGGACAATTACTCGGTTTTACCCCTTGGTATCAACAATCTGGGGTTGCTTCTCATCATAAAGCCGTTGTTATTCACCCTAGTACACAAGATCGCAAAAATAGAACCGCAGGAGATTTAGTCGGTTTAGTGGTAAGCGATGTTAATGACATTGAATTGTGCAACACTAATGAACTGCACTCTCCTCCTGCTTCGGCGGTTACTCCTGACTTAGCTCCTTTTTTAAGAGGTTATTGGATTAAGGACAATGGTGATATAGTAGTTACGATCGATGCTGATGCAATATTTGCCGCTATGCCTAAAGAGTGATATAAGTTAACCTCCGTTTGATATAAAATTCTAGGTGAAAGTAGGCATCGGGGCATCGGCAAAAGTGAAAAGAATTGAGTTAAACATTACTCAAATTGATATTAACTGAGTTCGACATAAAATAAAAGGTTTAGAAGGGTTGAACAGTTTTCAACCCCTACATTTGCAAAAAAGTGCGCAGTTTTAGAAAATTTTTTTCAGCAAATCCTATTGAAACAAAGGAGGTTAGTTATTTTTAACTTTTTTTGAGGGAAGAAATATGCAACTCTTTTAATTGTTTAATGTCAACTTCTGCGGGTGCTTCAGTAAGTAAACAACTGGCTTGTTGAGTTTTCGGGAAGGCAATAACATCCCGAATCGAATCCTCTTTAGCTAACAACATTACCATTCGATCGAGTCCGTAGGCAATACCGCCGTGAGGAGGAGTGCCATATTCAAAAGCCTCTAGTAAAAAGCCGAATTTGTTTTTCGCTTCTTCCTCCGATAAGCCAATGGTAGAAAACACTTTTTCTTGTACATCCCGTTGATAGATTCTTAAACTACCGCCGCCAATTTCTACCCCATTCATCACTAAATCGTAGGCTAAAGCGCGCGCATTGGCTAAATCTTCTAAATCCTCTGGATTCGGTGCAGTGAAGGGATGGTGTAAGGCTTCGAGGCGCTTTTCATCGGCATTCCACTCAAACATCGGAAATTCTGTCACCCACACTAGGTTGATTTTATCTTCATCAATTAACCCTAGTTGTTCACCTATGACTAATCTTAATCGATCGAGAGATTTATTGACAGTGGCGGTGTCTCCTGCACTAAATAACAGTAAATGCCCCGCTTTTGCCCCAGTTTGCTCTAATAACGTCTGTTTTTGCTCAGGAGAAAGGTTATCTTTAATCGCACCGATGGTGTCAATTTCGCCATTTTCTCTCACTCTAATATAGGCGATACCCTTCGCCCCTGCAATGGTGGCTTCGGTAAATAAGTCTCCTCCCGGTTTAATTCTCACGTTAGAAATTTTATCGTTACCTTCGGGAATGGGTAAAACCTTGACTTTTCCTCCATTGGCAACAGCAGAAGAAAACACTTTGAATCCCGAATCCTTCATAATATCCGACACATCCACCAATTCTAAGCCAAAACGGGTATCAGGGCGATCTGAACCGTACTTATTCATGGCTTCTGCGTAGGTTATACGGGGGAAGGGGCAAGGTAAATCAATATTTTTGACACTTTTGAAGATATGACAAATTAAGCCCTCGTTAAGCTCAATTATTTCATTTTCTGACATGAAACTCATTTCCATATCAAGTTGAGTAAACTCTGGTTGTCTATCCGCGCGTAAGTCTTCATCCCTAAAACATCGAGCAATTTGATAATATCTATCAAAACCCGACACCATCAATAACTGTTTAAACAACTGAGGTGATTGGGGTAAGGCATACCATTGCCCTTCATTTACTCTTGAGGGTACAAGGTAATCTCTCGCTCCTTCAGGAGTCGATCGAGTTAGTACTGGTGTTTCAATTTCCATGAAATGTTGTTCATCTTCAAGATAACGGCGCATTGCCTTAACCACTTGATGACGTAATTGTAAGTTACGACTCATGCGCTCACGTCTTAAGTCAAGGTAACGATATTTGAGTCTTAAATCTTCCCTGACGTTTTCCTCTTCAATGGTGGAAACTTGGAAAGGTAACTGCTTACCAACGGCGTTAAGTAAGGTTATCTCTGTGGCATAAATCTCAATTTCTCCCGTCGGTAACTTGGGATTGAGGGATTCACTTGGGCGTTGAGACACTTTCCCCGTGATTTTTACCACATATTCACTGCGCAAACTTTCAGCATTATTATACGACTCTGGAGTGCGTTGCGGATCACTGACTATTTGTACTACTCCAGTTCGATCGCGCAAGTCAATAAAAATAACGCCACCATGATCTCGTCTTCGATCGACCCAACCAAAAAGAGTTACAATTTTATCAATATCTTTAGGGCGTAATTCCCCACAATAATTACTTCTCATAAATAAGTTATTTTTTATACCAATCTTTAATATACAGTTTTTCGACTAACCAACAAAGTCATACAAACTTTCTATTATAAGCTAGAAAGCATCTAAGTTTACTCATTGAGAATCTGAGTGAATCATAAGAAAAATGATGAAGGTAAGAAGGGGAGAGAGGGAGATAGGGGGGAGGTGGCTTGTCATTTTTTTCCTATGTAGCCAATAAATCAAAAAACAAATAGATTCACTTAGTTTTAGTTATTTTTCATTAAAAATTAGATACAACAAACATTAGAGATAAAGACATATTATCCATTCTGCATTCTGCATTCCTCATTCCTCATTCCTCATTCCTCATTCCTCATTCCCAATTAAAACCTCTCCCGTATCCCCATCAATTTCCACAAATTCTCCTACAGGTAAACAATTATTAACGCCGTCATGACCAAAAGGCAAATCGCTGATAATAGGTATATTAAAATCTGAGAGTCGATCGAGCAGTACTTCATCAACGTTCCAACTAGGAATATTCTCAGGGGGATTACAACCGCTAAATCTACCTAAAAGAATGCCTTTTACTCGTTGGAATATACCCATTAAACGCCATTGAGTTAACATTCGATCGAGACGATAGGGTGCTTCTTGTACATCTTCTAAGGCTAAAATAATATTCTCAAATGATGGACAAAGATGAGTGCCTAATACATTAGTGGCAACAGTCAAATTACCAGCCAAGAGTCTTCCCTTCGCTTTACCTTTACCCCAACCTTTACCCATAAGAGGCGGGAGAGATTTTCCTTCTAGGTAGTCAAATAATCGCTGTAAAGATGATTCTGATTCTTCTACAAGAGTAGTTAACACCGCTCCATGAATACTGATAATATTATGATTGTACAAACTCCATAATAAGCTAGTCACATCGGAAAAACCAATTAACCATTTTGGAGGTGAAATATCCTCCCATTGCCAATTTTCTAATAATCTTGCACCGCCATAACCTCCCCTCACACAGACAATCCCTTTATATTCTGGGTTAAGCCATGCTTGTTTTAAGGCTTGACGGCGAATGTCATCTTTTCCTGCTAAATACCCTTCTTGGGCGTGATAATTTTCATCTAAAACAATGTTATAACCGTTTTTACGCCAAATTTCGATTCCCTGTTCAAATTTTGGCTTTTCTTTGTCTCTTAATGTGCCACTTGGCGCGATCGCAATTAGTGTATCACCTTTTTGTAAAAATGGAGGACGAATCATGAAAAAGTGAATAGTGAATAGTGAATAGTGAATAGTGGAGAGAGGCTCACAGGGGTAGGTTTTTTTAACGAACTGATGTTGACAAGACAAGGAGGACAAGGTAGGAAAGTCGAATAGGAGGAAAGAACCCATAGTATTCAACAAGTGTTTAAGGCAAAAGATGTTTGTGGAAATAAATCAGTAAAAATGACTGAAAGTCTTACTCTGATTCTAAGAATCAAAACTATTAAAACCTTTGCCCATTGCCCTACCTTTTCCTCAGACTTTTTCAGCAAATCCTAATTAGTCTCCTAGTCCACCTGTCCTCTTGTCTTCATAACCTGTTGCAAAATCTTACATTCGCCCTCTTAACATCATCGCCATTTCATTACGAGTAGGTGATCTTTCTAAAGCTGTTTCTTCCGTAATGCGTCCATCTTGATAGAGATTGAATAAAGATTTATTCATGGTCATCATACCGTCAAATTCACCGTCAGCCATCAACATCCCGATTTCTTCGTATTTGTTGCCGAGAATGTAATCTTTTACTGTTTCCGTATTCACTAGAATATCATGGTAAGCGGCACGTTTTCCATCAGTAGTACGACACAATCCTTGAGCGATAATCGCTACTAAAGACTCTGCTAAAGCCGATCGAATTGCCACTTGTTCTTCGGCGGTATAGAGGGTAAAAATACGCTCTAAGGTTTTAATCGCACTATTTGTATGGAGAGTACCCATAACTAAGTGACCCGTTTGAGCCGCTTTGAGGGCAGTATTTACGGTTTCCTTATCCCGCATTTCCCCTACCAGAATGATGTCTGGGTCTTCCCGTAATGCTGCTTTGAGGGCGTTGTCAAATTTGAGGGTATTCATGCCCACTTCCCTTTGTTTAATTAAAGCACGGCGACTCTTATGGACAAATTCGACAGGGTCTTCGATCGTGATAATATGTTTAGCCTGTTCACTGTTGATATAGTCAATCATCGCCGCCAAAGTGGTGGATTTACCTGAACCTGTGGGTCCCGTTACCAAAATCAATCCCTTATGAGCGTCACACACATCCTTAAACACGGGGGGAAGTCGTAACTGTTCCATAGTTAAGATTTTAATAGGAATTAACCGCAATACTAACGCAGGTCCATTTAAAGCATCAAAAACGTTGATCCGAACCCTCGCAAAGTCGTATTGAGTCGCCCCGTCAAACTCTAATTCTTTCTTGAATTTTTGGATTTCCTCCTCTCGCATAATTTCTCGCAACCAACTCATAAAGGTATTGAGATCGATTTCGGGATATTGATCTAAAATAATCATCTCACCTCGATCGCGCATTCGGGGTATTTCGCCTACTCCCAAATGAACATCAGAATAACCATTATCATAGGCTAACTTAACTAAATCATTGAGGGGGGGTTGTCCTGCCGCTCTACCCGGCATAGAAGAAGGACGAGGAGGGGTTTGTGGACCTGTTCTTAAGGGGGGGATGCCCGGAGAAGTACCTCGATCGATGGGGGGGCGATCCATAGCAGTACCACGACGTACATCTGTTTCCCCGGGTTTACCTCTGGGGGTTAAAGGGGGAGGTGTGAGGGTTCGTTTTGCTCCTATTGGTACTGTAGGCGCTGATGGTGAAGGGGTTTTTTTAGTGGTTAAAGGAGGAGGAGTCAAAGGAGGGATTTTGCCAAGGGGAGGCATCCCACCTTCTAAATTAATTTGAGTTTCTCCTTCGGGTTCAAAATCATCATCGTCATCATCATCAAAATCAGGTACATCAGGTAAATCAAAAACAGGATCAGAACCCTTATTCAAAGGAGGAATATTACCTTTTTGTAGCGATGGAAAAGGACTATTAGCACTCACTCTAGTTTCTTCATCTATACTTGTAGTCCCTTGTGGTCTCGTTTGAGGAATCAAAGGGGGTACGGGTAAGGGTTGTTTTTTCTGTCTTTCGGAAGATTGGGTCATAACTATTTTCTCTCATTCAAAAGATGTTATTCCTATTGTACTTTTGAATTGATAATTAGGGGGTTATGAAAAAGTTTTTTGATGAGGGTAGGTAATAGTTAATAGGTAATAGGTAATAATTTTGGAGTTATTATATAGCGTTTATTAAAACGATGAGGTACAGTTTTTTATACAACTTTCCATTGCCTATTGCCCATTCCCTATTCCCTATTCCCGATAAGTTTTGTACCTCACCATAACGAAAATTGCTATATATTAACCTCAGTTCGAGATAAAATTTAGACTAAATCGATCGCTGTTCTGCGGCGCTGCTCGATCGAATCATAAGAATTAAGAATTAAGAATTAAGAAAGGCAACAATTACTCCCCAATACCCCAATACCCCAATACCCCAATACCCCATTTTCTCCCTCTTAGGTAATAACCGAACTGAGATGATTAAGAATTGGTTAAAAAAAGAAAAAGAATGTCCTTAAAGTCTGTTAAAATTGACCTTGTGCAAAATAAAAATATTCTGAGCAGGTAGAGTAAAATCTCGGACATAATATGAAGGACAATCAATACAATGTAATCGATCGAAATTTCCCTATCCCCAAAGGAGACAAGCCCGAAGAAGCCTGTGGAGTATTTGGAGTGTATGCGCCCGAAGAAGATGTAGCTAAACTAGCTTATTTTGCTTTATATGCCTTGCAACATCGAGGGCAAGAATCCGCAGGAATCGCCACTTTTGACGGAGAAGCCTGTTATTGTTACAAAAATATGGGTTTAGTGTCTCAGGTTTTCAACGAATCTATTTTAAGTAATTTAGGGGGTAAAATTGCCGTAGGGCATACCCGTTACTCTACCACAGGCTCTAGTTTACAAGCAAATGCACAACCAGCCGTCATCACCACACGACTAGGAAAACTGGCTCTTGCTCACAACGGTAATTTAGTTAATACTGTAGAGTTACGAGAAGAATTAAATAAACGTCAATGCGAGTTTATCACTACTACTGACTCAGAAATGATTGCCCTAATGATAGGGAAAGAAGTAGATAGGGGTAAAGATTGGGTAGAAGCCTCCATCAGTGCTTTTAAATGGTGTCAAGGAGCTTATAGTTTGGTCATTGGTACTCCTATTGGTATAATTGGAGCAAGAGATCCTCATGGTATTCGTCCTTTAGTAATTGGTAAAATGGAGGAGGAAGGCAACCCCATTCGCTACGTTTTAGCCTCCGAAACCTGCGCCCTCGACATTATTGGTGCTGATTATATCCGAGATGTTGAACCGGGGGAATTAGTTTGGATTACCGAAGAAGGCTTATCTTCTATTCAATGGGAAGAAAAAGCACAACATAAATTATGTGTGTTCGAGATGATCTATTTTGCCCGTCCTGATAGTATCATGGGCAATGATAGTCTTTACGCTTATCGTTTAAGATTGGGTGAACAATTAGCGAAAGAGTCTTTAATTGATGCCGATATGGTAATGGGTGTACCTGATTCGGGTATTCCCGCCGCCATCGGTTACTCTCGTTATACGGGGATTACTTATCAAGAAGGTTTAATCAAAAATCGCTATGTGGGTAGAACTTTTATACAACCTACTCAACACATGAGAGAACATGGGATCAAAATGAAACTTAACCCTCTCAAGGACGTTTTAGCAGGAAAGCGTATTATTATTATCGATGATTCGATCGTGCGAGGTACAACAAGTCGTAAAATAGTTCGTGCCTTAAGGGATGCAGGGGCAAAAGAAGTACACATGAAAATTTCTTCCCCTCCTGTGACTCATCCTTGTTTTTACGGTATCGACACCGATAGTCAAGATCATTTGATCGCCGCTACGAAAACTGTTGACGACATCGCTAAACAAATCGAAGTGGATACTTTGACTTATTTATCTCAAGAGGGGATGTTAAAAGTAACGAATGAAAATCCTCAGAGTTTCTGTACTGCCTGTTTTAATGGTCATTATCCCATAGATATTCCCGATGATGTCAAACGATCGAAATTAATTCTCGAAACAGTATAGTGAATAGTGTATAGTTGATAGTGAATAGTGAATAGTTTTTAATTCCTAATTAAATTTCTATGAAGATTATTGACTCTAAAGGTCGCTTATTCGGTAAAGTAAATATCTTAGATTTAGGTGCGATCACAGTTATTGTTCTAGTTTTAATTGGTATCTTTATTGTACCAGGTCCCACGGGTTCGATTGCACAGGTAGGTAGTGGCGCTAGTGATACGATCGAACTAAACGTATTAGTGAGGGGGTTGAGCGTCAAAAACGCCCCCGAATTTCTTAATTCATTAAAAGATACCACTGTCAAAATCATTGTCAGAAATGAACCATCAGGCACATTAAATATAGAATCTGTGGAAGAATTACCTAACTATGTTATCGCCAGTCAACCCGATGGTAGTGTTATTGCATTACCCGATCCCCGTCCTATTGTAGCATTTAGTACCGATATGTTAATGTTAACTACGGGTAAAGGGCAAATGACAAATGATGGTGCGGTATTAGCTAATCAAAAAATCAAAATTGGTACAGTATTAGAACTTGATGGTAGTAACTATAACTTTAGAGGTAGTGTTATTGGGGTAAATAAAAGAAGTTAGGAAAAGTAATAGATAATAAGTAATAGGCAAACTGTAAAAAAGCAAAAAAATCAGTGTTTATAAGCTCCAATTTCAGGAAAAAAAGGTGCTTTTTCTTCATATATATTTAAACCTAATTTTATGAGCATATTTTCCAGTACACTGTCAGGGGAAAATCTTAAATACTTTTCAGTTATTTCTAGGTTAACGTGACGATTTCCTAAATGATAAGCGGCTTTTAATAAGTCTAATTTTGATTCACTTTTAACGGTAATAACAGACTCTAATTTTGCTTGAATTTTCACAAAGAAAGTCTCGTTATCATCGGTTAACATATCTTCTGATTCTAAATAATCACCTCTTGCTAAATTTAGTTTAACTAAGGTAATATTATGATAATTCGGTTCTTTAATTTCGATCGAATGCTTGACTTTTGTTCTTTCTTCTGCTGTCAAAAAAAGAGTTAAATTAGGCGGTTGATGAGATTCTAAAACGACTTTTTTAGTCAAAATAATTATCATTTCTACTAAACATTAATTAACTAATGGGATGATGTACAGTAACTAATTTTGTACCGTCGGGAAAAGTGGCTTCTACCTGCACGTCTTCAATCATTTCTGCTACTCCCTCCATAACATCATTTTTGGTTAATAGGGTTGTACCATAACTCATTAATTCTGCTACTGTGCGCCCTTCCCTTGCACCTTCTAATATAGCTGAGGAAATGTAGGCGATCGATTCTGGATAATTCAATTTGAGTCCTTTTGCCTTACGTCTTTCTGCTAATAAACCAGCAGTAAAAATCAATAGTTTGTCTTTTTCTTGGGGGGATAATTGCATAATCTTATCGGTTATTCCATGAAGAAGAAAATCAAAAATTCTCCTTGATATTTTCAATTTATCAAAACTTACACAATCATAACGATATTCTGTCATTGCGGTGAGGCGCGTAGCGTTGCGAGGCAACGAAGCAACCTGAAGCAATCTCAATAACTTTGATTTTTAGTACAAATGCGTAAGTCCTAATTATTTTAATATATAATCGAGGGTGCGCACTTTATTTTTTATTAGTCATGATTCCGGGAGAAATTTTTACCCCCGAAGGGGTAATCGAGTTAAATCAGGGGCGAGAAACTCTCAAAATTACGGTAGCTAATACAGGTGATCGTCCTATACAAGTAGGTTCACATTTTCCTTTCCATAAGGTTAATTCTGCATTACATTTCGATCGAGAAAAAGCTACTTTAATGAGATTAAATATTCCCGCAGGTACAGCTATTCGTTTTGAACCGGGAGACGAAAAAGAGGTAGAATTGGTTAGAGTAAGGAGTAAGGAGTAAGGAGTAAGGAGTAAGGAGTAAGGAGTAATGAGTAAGAAGTGGGCAAAACTATTCACTATCAACTATTCCCTAGCTAGAAAGGTACATTAAATTAGTTAATTTATATAACAATCTTGCTCCAATATTTCCATCCCATTGATTATCAGGGTTAGCTTTATCGGGGGCAACTTCACATAAGTCAAAACCAATAATTTTTCTACCTGATTTAACTAAAGTTTGCATTAAATAAATAGCCTGATTAAAGTCTAAACCACCGGCAACAGGTGTACCAGTATTCGGGCAAAATGTTTGATTTAAACCGTCAATATCGAAGCTAATATAGACTTTTTCTGATAAATTTTTGATGATATTTTGACATTGATTTTGCCATGATATTCCTTCATAAATATTATTTTTTAATTGCCAATCATCGAATAAAATAATTCGATCGTCTGCTTGAATTTTATCCATTTCTTCTTGACATAAATCCCTAATTCCTACTTGCACTAATTTATTAATATTGGGCAATTCCATCACATTATACATAATGGAAGCATGGGAATAAGTAAAACCTTCGTAAGCCTTGCGTAAATCTGCATGGGCATCGATATGTAAAATACTGAAATCCTGATGATACTCAGTCAAAGCCTTAATGTAACCCAATGGACTACTGTGATCTCCTCCAATTAAGGCGATAAGTTTACCTTGAGACAAATAAGTGTGGCATTGATGATAAACCCAATCATTCAAATCACGACTAGCTTGATTTATAGTTGCCAATTCTTGAGCAATAGCTTCATCATTAAGATCATTTCCTGATTCTAAATAATCTATCACCTTACGAGCGATCGATCTCATGGAGTCATTTTTTATCTTGATACTGTTATCAATAGGGATTGTGGCATAACCCTTTTGCCACGCTTGGGGTAAGTCGAAATCATACCAATCTAGTTGATAGGAGGCTTCTAAAATTGCTTGGGCACCGCCCGATGTGCCTTCACCATAAGAGACAGTGACATCCCACGGTACACTAAAAAAGACTATTTTACTCTGTTCGATCGAGGTTGGTAAACCGAAAAAGCAATTATTTTTGATACTAATTTGATGGGGATTAAAGGTGGAATAATTCATATTTTTTATGATGGTAATGATTTAATTAAAAAAAATAAAATACAATTAATTTATATTTTTTCTTAATATTTTTTATGACTATTATGCCATATTATTATCACTCTAAAGTAAGTCTTTTTATTCATTAAAATAACGATGGAGAAGGGTTGAATGTTATTCAACCCCTACGGCTCATAAAAAATGTACTAAAATTCTATTCATATATTTTTATATTGACTTAGATAAACCAGATTCAAAAAGGGCTTGATTTAATAAAGTAGATAAATTTTCTTCCTTTGCCCAATAAGTTAAATAATCAAAATCTAAACTATTTGACTGTACTTTTAAAACCCCTAAAACATCTCTCCATTGACGTTCGGAAATTTTATTGCCCTGCCGAGACAAAATTAACTTTTCTAAAATAATATCTTCGGGAGTTGCTAAATATAAAAAACGTCCATTTTCTTCTACTTGCTGTAAAATTTTTCGTTGTATCTCTGTTTGAATTAAATAGCTTTGATTAGGGATAAAAATATCAATTTTTTCACTGGTATTAAAATGAATTAAATTAAAAGAAGATTGATAAATAATCGCCTCTTTTATAGCTTCTTCACTGACATAAAATAAAGGCTCAACTTTAGTAATAAAATCCTCAATTTTTTCTAATGTTAAATCTGCGACTATATCAATATCTAAAGTAGCACGAGTTTCACCCCATAAAGAACTAGCAACCGAACCACCGACAAAATAAACTATATTTAAACTGTCTAAAATTTCTGCCATTAATAAAGCTAATTCGATGGGATTTCCGATCATAATAGGTTCTTCTATTTTATTAGAAATAATATTATTTACATTATCACCTAAAACTATTTTACTATATAAAAATCTTTGTTCTTGAGGAGTCGATCGAGGATATTTATTTTTAATTCCTTGTAAGGTTAATTTTCTTGAACCTTGCGTAATTCCGATAGTTAATTCTGCTTTTTGATATAGGGGCATTTTTTGCCAGATAGAGCATTGTAAATAGTCCATTTCTCTACTGGTATCTCTTGATTGCGATCGATAGCCTTGGGGTATATTTAATAATGGTATTTTAGGCATAATTTATCCTTTTTGAAATTAACTTTCTGGGAAAAAATCTGAGTCAAAAACTTGACTTAAAGTAAAGGGATTATCTTGAGGAAATATGGCTAAATTTAATTTAGTTTCTTGACTTGCTTCTTTTCGTGCTAGATAATAATATTGATTAATAATATCTTCAATTTTATGATTTAAACTAGGATTATCTTCTAATAAAAATAATAATTGACGGCGTTGTTCATTGATAGTTTTAACCCAACTATTAGTTCTTTTTTTGGGTTGATATTTCCATTTTAGTAGGTGCATTATTAACACCACTAAACGATTTTTTAATTCTCGTTGATTGCTTTTCCCCATCGCCTCAATTTCAATAATTAAATTAGCTAAATCTAACTCAGTAAATTTTTTTTCTTTGAGCAGATTTGCCGTTATTTCTAACCATTGATTAAAGTCTCGATCGTATTTTTTTTTAAGTTCTAATTCTGAGATAATGGCTACCATAATTATCTAAATATTTTTGAATTTTTCTCAATTTATTGTTTATTTTCAGGAAAAAAATCTGAGTCTAAAATTTCTGTAATAATAAAGGGATTATCTGATGGAAATACTGTTAAATTTAGTGTGGTTTCTTGAGAAGCCATTTTTCTGGCTTTGCTATAACATTTATCACTAATATCTAGTATTTGATTTTTTAAACTAGGATTATCCTCTAATAAAAGTTCTAGTTGTAAACGTTGCTCATTGATAGTTTTTAACCTACTTTTAGATTGTTTTTGTGGTTGATATTTCCATTTTAATAAGTGCATTATTAAGATAATTAAACGACTCGTTAACTCTCTTTGATTGTTTTTTCCCATAGCTTCAATTTCAATAATTAAATTAGCTAAATCTAACTCACTAAATTTTTTTTCTTTGAGAAGATTTGCCGTTATTTCTAACCATTGATGAAAGTCTCGATCGTATATTTCTTTTAACTCTAATTCTGATATAATAGCTACCATAAATTTTAAACTCTTTCAATCTAAAAATTGAATATCTTATAATGATAAATAAGAATAATAAAATATAACTATCCCATAAAAATTGTTTATAGTTAGTCTTTTAAATCCTTAAAGCAATTACTACAAACATTTATAATTAGACACGGGCAAGATGCCCGTTTTACTGACTATTTTTGGTAATTTTTTTCTACCCTTTTAACATATTCAGCAGTATTGCCACTTTGACAACCATTATAATTACCAGTCATCCACCAACAAGCAGTATTGCGCACGGCTTGGGCTTCATTTTTATTAGTTTGTTGCCATTGCTTATTTAATTCTCTCTTGACGATACAAGTGACGGTTTTTCGGGCGGCTACCTCATCCGCATCAAAAGCAGTAGGAGTTAACTCTTTGCCTAGACATTGTTTTGTCCAACTAGGTATAATAGAGGGTAAAATTTGCCAAGCGCTATACATTCCATCATTAGGGCGATTAGGGGGTGCTGATAATTTCAAAGCATCCACAAAAGCATTGATTTTGACTTCCGTAACTTCCGCTTTGACAGGTTGATTAAAACCAAAAAAGGCAATCATCACCCCCATAGATAGAGAGGGAATTAACTTTAGGGATTGCATTATTAAAGAATTTTTTACCATCATATTTTTCTTAATTCAAAGATTGACCTATTCTAATCAATCATCTCCTTTGATGACAATAAATAAACTATATTACTGTACTTTAGACTAAATGAAAAATTACACTATCAGTAGTGTATCTAAATGATAAATTTTCGCTAAAAAACACTACCTATAACATTAGTCTAAAGTAGAAATATTAAATCCGTGTTATAGCATTCCGTTATGAGTTGTGAGAATTTGATCCCCCTAACTCCCCTTAAATAACAGGGTTTTTTCAAAGTCGGGGTAAAATTGCTTTTTATTAGTTCAATTCATGGAACGAAAACTGTTAGCTGTAGAATTTATTACACAGCGAGTTATGAGTCTAAACCCTTATCCCAACGTGTAATAAATTACACGTCTAATAGATGCCGTTCAATAAATTGAACTTAATTTTTACCAAAATATCATGATTTTTAATAATAATTGATTTTCTAATCAGAAAAAAAGGCTACATTTCTTGTCAATTATAGTTTCTAATTAAATCAAATTTTGAGAATGAAAAAGCCCTGCTTAAATAAAGGGGGAATCTAGTTTAAATTTCTCATAAATGATTCCTGATGGGTATATTGATAAATTTAAGTCTCGATTATTCTATTTTTTTATTCATTTTCGTTGGATAATTACTTATAATAAAACTTTGTATCTTGGCGTTTTTGCGTCTTTGCGTGAGATTTTATTATCATTATTTAATCAAATCTAATATTAGATATTATTGTCAATTAACAAAAAAACTTCATTTATTGAATTTCCCTAATCATTTTTGCTAGGATTTTAGCACTATCTTTGAGGGCGAGATTTCCTGCTTTTTCTGCCATATCTTTTAATTTATCGGGATTATTTAACAAGTTTAAGACAGTTTTAGTTAATAAATCTGAGGTTAATTCAGGTTGTCTAAATAATTCGGAAGCCTCGGCATTAGCAAATTCTAGCGCATTGTAAAATTGATGATCTTCGGCTGCGAAAGGATAAGGTATAAGTATTGATGGTGTTTTTGTAATTGCTAATTCTGTTAATGCACCTGCACCCGATCGACTGATGGCTAAATCGGCTCTTTGTAGTAACCCTGCCATGTTATCATAAAAAGGCATCTCTAAGTATCGATCATGTTTAAATGTACCAATTTCTTCGTCCTGATTTCCCGTTAAATGGACGATATAAGCTCCTGTTTCCAGTAAACGAGGTGCTGATTGT
Organism: Geminocystis sp. CENA526; assembly: GCF_050753365.1. NCBI lineage: Bacteria > Bacillati > Cyanobacteriota > Cyanophyceae > Chroococcales > Geminocystaceae > Geminocystis > Geminocystis sp. CENA526. Next base: position 2,602 of record NZ_JBLZFY010000014.1, on the reverse strand, counting down.
CTAACTAATTTGTTAAGCCCTACAGCCCCTTGAGAGCCACCCATAGCAACGATTAAGGGCTTATCCTCTGGGATGTCTAAGTTTAAAGGTTGGGGTGATAAAAATTCATCTCTGACGGGGGTGCTTACCCATTGAGTTTTTGCCTTCGGTAAATATTGACTTGTGCCTGTAAAACCAATAGCGACAACGTTGCACCATCCTCCCAATAGTTTAGTCACTTTACCCGGTATGTAGTTGGATTCGTGCAAAATAACGGGAATTTTGGCTAATTTTCCAGCAATGATAGCAGGGGCGGCGATATATCCCCCCGTTGTAAACACTATATCAATTTTTCTGCTTTTGATCGATCGATAGGTTTGAAAGATAGCTTTAATCATCTTCACCATAACAATAATGGTTTTAATGCCGAAACTGGTTTGAAAACCGTCAATATTAACCGTTAAAAGAGGGAAAGACTTAGGCACTAAGGTAGTTTCGAGACGATGAGGCACTCCTAACCAACAAATATTGTAATCGGGTAGTTGTTGCGCAACAGCTAAAGCAGGAAATAAATGCCCTCCAGTGCCACTGGCGGCGATTAATAAGTTAGTTTTTACAGCCACAGAATTTAAGATTTTGATCGATCATCAGGAAATTATCGAAAGGTATTGTAGCAGATTTTGAGCAAAAATTTTCTCTGGCAATCAAGGGTAAAACCTGAATTACCAGAGAAAAAATGTAGTTATAGACAATTCCTAATTCTTAGATGATTTCTATTAATAAATATACCTGAATGATCCCCCCTAACCCCCCTTAACTAAAGGGGGAATTATAAAGAAGATTGATAAATTCTTTCTTAGAAAACGCCTTAGAGAAATTAGGTGTTAAGGATAGCACCACCGATGATATTTGCCTGAGTCAAACCTGAAGCACCCAATAAAGTAGCAAATAGTTCGCCAGTATTGTTCGTACCTTCATAGATGTTGGTAATACCACCAAAGCTTGACGCAAAAACATTAGTAATACCAACAAATTCTAACTTATCAAAGGCGGTTTCAAAACCAAAGATAGTATCTCCACCATCACCGAGATTATAGACTACAACATCTTCCAGATTATTAGTGGCTAAACTAATCAAATCAGCACCAACTCCCCCAGTAATAGTATCCCGTCCCAAACCAGCGACAATAATATCATTTCCGTCATTGCCACTAATGAGGTTATTACCGTTACCGCCGTCAATGGTATCGTTACCAGCTCCACCTAGTACAATATTGTTACCATCACCAAAGCTAATGATGTCATTATCATCACCACCGTCAAGGAAATTATTGCCATTGCCACCATCGATCGTATCATTACCGACACCACCATCGATCGTATCATTCCCAGTTCCTCCGCTTAGAAGATCGTTGTCGTCACCGCCCAAGATTGAGTCGTCACCTTGTCCACCAAAAATGGTGTCATTGCCATTGCCTCCCAAAATGGTGTCATTACCATCCGTATCTCTTGGACCAGTGGAATAATCCCCGTAGATCAGATCGTTACCATTACCGCCTTCGATATAGTCGTCATTGTCATTGCCAAAGAGAGTATCGTTACCACTCTCTCCAAAAATGGTGTCGTTATCACCACCACCAAGAATGGAGTCAGTACCATTACCACCGTAGATTAAATCATCTCCTCGGAAACCCCGAATAGTATCATTGCCATTACCACCTAAAATAGTATCTTTGCCTAAAAATCCTCCATTATCTCCAACAATGGAATCGTCCCCATTACCACCTTCTATGTAATCGTCACCATTATTACCAAGAATAGTATCATTGCCATTACCACCTAAAATAGAGTCGTTACCAACACCTCCCAAAATAGAGTCGTTACCAACACCACCGATGATAGTATCGTCGCCATTACCACCGTCAATGATATCCGCACCTCCTAATAATGGTAATGGGCTATCGCCATAGATAAAATCATTACCCGCGCCTCCAAAAATAGTATCATTACCAATACCACCCCAGATGCTGTCGTCATCCCCCTCACCGAAAATTAAGTTGTTTCCTGAAACACCGATTAAAGTGTCATTACCGATACCTCCATAGATAGTATCATTTCCTGTTAAACCACCAGAAATAAAGTCATTTCCAACCTCACCGTATAAGAGATCGTTTTCAGTACCACCATCAATGATGTCATTACCATCACCACCATAAATAGTATCATTTCCTGTTAAACCAGAAAGAATATCATTTCCTTGATCACCGTATAAAAGATCTTGTCCAGTGCCACCATCGATAATATCATTTCCTTGACCCCCAAAAATAGTGTCATTTCCTTGACCACCGAAAATAGTGTCATTGCCATCGGTATCTCTCGGACCACTAGCATAATCACCATAAATTAAATCATTTCCATCACCACCGAAAATCAGATCATTGTCATCATTCCCTTGAATGGTATCATTTCCATCACCACCCAAAATAATGTCATTATCTCCCCCTCCAAGAATAGAATCATCGCCCTCTCCACCATCAATATAATCATCTCCTCTGAAACCTCGCAGAGTGTCATTACCTTCATTACCATAGATAGTATCATTTCCTGCAAATCCTCCAACATC
>NZ_JBLZFY010000013.1:0-63177 GCF_050753365.1 Geminocystis sp. CENA526 | reverse complement strand
TTCCCTTTTCCCTTTTCCCTTTTCCCTCTCTTCATCAAAATACTTTTTCAGCATCCCCTAATTACCTCTAGTTACACCATCCACCACAGGACGAATACCAGTACCTTCAAAGGGGGCAGCGTTTCCATCCCAGTTAAAGTCACTGATGCGCAAATTGATTGAGCCGATTTCGAGAACGGGGTTATAACGAATGATGATATTATGGGTACGGCGACTATATTCTATAAAATAGTCTGTACTGATTTCTTCACTGGTTTTGACGTTGATAAAACTCTGTAATCCTGCACGAATGGGACCGTATAATTGTTGAGTTAATCCCAATGATAACACTTGATCATCGGCAAATCGATCGAAAAAGAAAGGAGATTGTTCACCCCTAAAACCTTGACTAAAACTGACGTTAAATCCCGTATAGTCGAAAAAAGGATTAGAAAAATGTCCGAATTGTCCTTGTAATCCAACGGTTGCAGTTAAGGTTGCCTGAGTATCATTATTGCTATAAAAACTGCTCACTCCTGTCAAGCCTGTGTTAAAGCTAATATAAGGAGCAACAGGAGTAGCTGTGTATTTTAAACCTTCTTCGGCGGTAGCTGGTAAGGCTTCACCACTCCAAAGTAAAATATTCCCATTGAGGATTCCTGCGCCTTGAAGACGGGTTAAGTTAGCTAAGTTATCTTTAGGGTTATTGCCTAATAATTCCTGTCTGTCGGTTTCAGCAGTGATATTTTGTACGGAGGCTTGATAAACGAAACCGAAACTTGATTGTCCGATCTGATAGTAAGGAGAAGTAGCGACAAGCCCATAGCTTTGCTGTACGGTTTGAAAGCCTAATGAACCGTTAAAGAGTCTATCCCGATAGTTATATTGTAAACTGACGGTATGGGGGGCTTGTATATCTCCTACTTTTTGGTTTAATTGTACCGTAGCTCGAAGGCGATTTTCGATGTTATCTAAGTCTAAGCCTGTAAAATTTGTGACGGCTCTTAAGTTAGTTCGATCGCTAAAATCTTTAATTAATGTAGCCACTAAACCATAACTAGACGGATTGAATAAACCGCCGTTGTCATCGGGATCGATCGCATTTTCATCAAAAAAGGAATCAGGGAAAAATGCTCTTTGTAATAATATTTGAGGAGTAAGGGTAAAAAGAGTAGTTTGATCACTGTAAAGCTCAAAGTCTCTTTCGATATATAAACCGCCTAAATCTTCCCCATCAAAACCGATGGAAAATAAGCCCGGTCTGCGATTGCGTCGATCGAACACCAATCGATCTTGAAATAGAGGAATGGAAACTGTTTGATCAAATACTAAACGAGAATTAGTGGTAGTCAATTCGTCCTCAAAGGGGGAAATATTCCTTAAATGGGCAGTATCTGCCCTAATTTCAAACTCTGGGGGAGAAAAAGGATCATTAGTAAAACGAATATTCGTAGCGCGCCAACTATCTCCATCAAAATACACTTTTTCTGCCTGAAAACGAAAACGGTTAACCTGTCCTCCTGTGGAGATACTTCCAGTAGTTTGTTCACCCTGTACTAAAGAATATTCTCTGATACTACCAACAGCAAAACTAAAGCCTTCGGCGGATACCACTCTCCTTAAGGGTTGATTCGCTTCAAATTGCCAACTCAAAGGCTGTTGAGGTAAGGGATTATTAGCAGTTTGCCCTCGAAAATCTTGCCCTAGACTGGGTTGATAGATTTCCCCATTGGCGTTAAAAACTACCCCTTGATCTTGCACAAAATAGTACTCAAATCGATCGCCCCTAAGACTTTGCTCTCCTCTTTCTAAGGTAACATTACCTTGGGCTACAGCAATTCGATCGACCAAATTGACTAACACTTGATCGGCAATTAAAATACCATTAGAGAAACGAATTACCACATTTCCCCTTGCCCTAACAATTTGTTGTTGGTCTAAATATTCCTGTTCATCGGCTAAAATTTCCACTACATTAGGGGTATCAGCAGGAATCTCGATATTAACGGGGTTATCATCATTTTGTACTAATTCATAACCCGTCGATCGAATATCAAAATTATATTGACGAGAATTGCCATTACGAGAAGCGGTTATCAGGGTTTTAGTGCGATTAAAGCGAATATTTTGATCTAGTACAAAGTTATAATTTTCTTCTTTAATGCTCAAAGGTTTTCCTAACTCCCTAGCCTCAATTTTCGGAGGACTTTCTACGGGAATAGGGATAGAATGCACATCGATATTTTTAGTCGCAATATTTGTTTGAGCGATGACAGGAACTGATGTATCAGTTTGGGTTGTTTTATTTGTTTCCTTCTCGTTAACCTTCAATAAATTAGGTTGACTGATTTTTTCTGTAGCGTTTTCAGGAATAGTAATATTAGGCAATAAAACTTCTTCTTCCACGATAGGAGACAATTTCGGTATCTCTAAATCAGACTCTGACAATGCTAAAATTTCAGGGCTATCCGCAAAAGACTCCGAAGGTTCGATCGAAATAATTTGTTCTTCAGCTAGTATTAAAGATGCAGATTGAGGATCAAATTCTGTCCATTGAGATTCATCAAAACTATAGGGTGTAGAGGCAATTAATAGACTACTGACAATAGGTATCATCTGTTAAATACTAGCTAACTTCTAACGAATGGCAAATAAATATTAGAAAACTTTGGTAAAAATATAGACAAATATTTACAGATATTGTCAAATATCCGTTCCCAGTTTCCTGAAAAAAAGAATTATTCTTTATTTTCTCGGTTTTATAGTAACACGAAATTCTCATTACTGCGAAAAAATGATAACTCTTGCCTTTTGCTTATCTTTACCAGTAAACTTAGAGGAGTCCTTTGTTTATGTTATATCTCATCTTTAACTAAAAATCATGACTAAGAAGCGTGTATTATCAGGAGTACAACCCACAGGAAATCTACACATCGGCAATTATTTAGGTGCTATTCGCAACTGGGTGGACTTACAGCCTAATTATGATAATTTCTTCTGTGTCGTTGACTTACACGCTATTACAGTACCTCATAATCCCTCTACCTTAGCACAAAACACCTACACGATCGCAGCCTTATATTTAGCTTGTGGTATCGACTTAAATCACTCTACTATTTTTGTGCAATCTCACGTTGGCGCCCATAGTGAGTTAACATGGTTATTAAACTGCGTCACTCCTCTTAATTGGTTAGAACGGATGATCCAATTTAAGGAGAAAGCGATTAAACAAGGAGAAAATGTCAGCGTTGGTTTGTTAGACTATCCCGTTTTAATGGCATCTGATATATTATTATACGATGCAGATCAAGTGCCAGTAGGAGAAGATCAAAAACAGCATTTAGAGTTAACTAGAGATATAGCTATTCGTGTTAATGATAAATTCGGCAGTGAAGAAAAGCCGATATTAAAAGTACCTGAGCCTTTAATTCGTCAAGAAGGTGCGAGAATAATGAGTCTTGCTGATGGTACAAAAAAAATGTCTAAGTCTGATCCTTCGGAGTTAAGTAGAATTAATCTATTAGATACCCCTGATGAAATTAAGAAAAAAATTAAGAAATGTAAAACCGATCCTATCATGGGCTTGACCTTTACGATCGATCGACCTGAGTGCAATAATTTATTGGGATTATACGGTATTTTTACGGGGAAAAGCAAAGAAGAAGTAAGTGCCGAATGTAGTGATATGGGGTGGGGTAAATTTAAACCTTTATTAACGGATGCTACCATCGAGGCTTTAACCCCTATTCAGACTAAATATAAAGAGATTATGGCGGAAAAAGGATATTTAGATGAGGTATTAAAACAGGGTAAAGACAAAGCGGAAAGTGTTGCTAATGCGACTTTACAACGAGTTAAAGATGCTCTTGGTTTTCTGACAATATAGGTTGCCTGAAAAAGTCTTTTGATGAAGATAGGGAAGAGGGAAAAGGGAAAAGGGAAGAGTGAATAAATGACAAAAATCAAGGTTTCGAGGCTTTGTATCAACTTATAATTACAAAGTTGTTTTAAATAAAATTTAGTAAAAAATGCTCATTTTTTTAGTAAAAATTGCTAAAACTGTACACTTTTAGGTCAATGTATTATGTCTAAACCATTTATTTTAATAATCTTCTGAGTTATTCTGCAAACCCTAGTTATAGAAAAGGAGAAGGGTTGAACATTGTTCAACCCCTACATTAATCAAAAATTGTTAATTGATTACACCTGTGGTGATGTGATAAACTCATTTAACGTCATAAAGTCATTTGTCGTTAAGTTAATGGTGTTAATGCGGATAAAGGTATCATTATGGGCATCAAAACCATTGCTAGATTGATTAATAGCTAAGAAGTGTTGAGTGGGTGAACCACTTAAAGTCAAGACGGCGGCTTTATTGCTTCCTAAGTCTCTCAATTTATCAATCACTTCATTCATGCTAGAAATCGTACCGTAATTAATCACATCAATTATGTCATTTTGAACCACAATTTTATCCCCTTCAGTGGAGTTGAAGTCCATGATGTAGTCATAGGTGACAGAGTTAGGATTATTCGGATTTAAGAGAGAATCTTTTGCTGAAGGATAAACGAAATAGTCTTTTCCTGAACCTCCCGTGAGGGTATCTGCACCAGTACCGCCCACAAGGGTATCGTTGCCACTACCTCCATTCATTTGATCATTACCGCCATTGCCGATTAATAAGTCATGATCTGCTCCCCCTCGCATCATGTCGTTGTCATGAGAACCGATGAGAGTATCGTTACCCACATCACCATCAAGGATACTTGTACCACTTTCACTGATGATAATGTCATTGCCTTCTCGTCCGTAAAGTGCATCATTTGCTCCTCTGCCGTTGATGAAGTCATTTTTAGGAGTTCCAGTAATGGTGTCACTGCGAGGTTGTCCCGATTGATCTCCAATAAGACTATTCTCTGGAGTCCAAATATTCTTAGAAACATTGATATAAACTTCGGCACGGTTGGAGTTTAATAGAGAATCATTGGCAATGAAGGATAGTTTCCGCATTCCTTCATGTTGATTGGTACTATAGGTGATGTTTTGAATTAACGTATTAGCTTGGGTTTGAGTTAATTCGGTAGTAAAGTTGATGACTAAGGGAGTGCCATTAGTGCCACCGCTAAAAGTTCCGATCGATGTTCCTTCGATCGAAAGAGTATTATTTGCACCAAGGGTGACACCAGAATTAAAACGAATAGCAATATTTTCTCCAGTGGTATTTCCTCCAAAGTAAAAACTAGAATCCGCTAAACTGACGGTTAATGTTCCACCGGCTTTTAATAACTCTTGATCAACAATAGTAGCTGGAGAACCAGAAGGATTAACTAAGCTATTAATAACTAAATTACTGGAATTAGTAGCAGTGGTGAAGGCTTTACCATCTAAGTTATTAATCACAGGAGGGGTATTGATAATACCATGGGTATTGATGGTTACGGGGGGGCTAATGGCACTTGTCTCACCTAAACCCGCAGTAGTTCTAGTACTTAAGTTATTGATGATTTGTCCATTGGTAAACGTTCCAAATGCCGAACCATTAACGGTATTATTATCAATGACTCGTACCGTCAACTCTCCGGGTGTACCTGTGAATCCAGAGTTAGGTAAAAAGCGAATGTTGGTAGCAGGAGCTAGTAATAATGCACTACCGTCATTTAGAGTCGTGGGAATATTTGTCCAAGTGCGCCCCGCTAAATATTGCCATTGCCCTTGACTACTATTAGAAGCATTGCCCACGATCGCAACTCCTAATAAACCATTGGCGGTACTTCCTCCTGTTACTTGATCTTTGCTGTCATCGAAGTTGCCATTCGTGGTGCTAAATAGACCTCCTAAACCATAGTATTTAGGAGTACCAAAACCAGTGTATCTCGGATCGGCTAGGATAATGTCTTTAGCTATGGGTCGATCGTTCACGGGGGTGACGGTTAAGTTTAAAGTCGCCGTAGCTTCTCTTCCTTGTCCATCAATAATAGTGTAGTTGATAGTGGGTACTGTACCGTTAAAATCAGGTGCAGGAGTAAAGGTATAACTACCATCGGAAGCAATTCTTAATGCACCCACTGTAACTTCTACACCATTAACTATTTTCTTGATGTTACTAACTGCATTGTCACTATTTGGATCAACGGTAAAGGTTTCGGTGTTAGGATCGATCGAACCATTACCATCAACATCGAGACTAAATTGATTGACTCGTAAACCACTGCCTGTATCATTGGCAAGTAATCCGTTATTGGCTGTAATCGTTAAAACAGAATCCTCGGCAACACTATTCGTATCTGGATTTGCTGTAGGTGCAGGAGAAATGATGTTAACGGTAATAGTATGTAAACTATCATCACTGTTTAAAGCCCCACCAATGCCTTGATTTCCAGTATTACCATCATTAAGACGATAGACTAAATCAACAGTATTAGGGGGATTTGTTCCCACATTTTCATAGGTAAGTTGGCGAACAATAGTATTAATTCTGCCATTAGTGACTTGATCATTAAACTGTATGTTCAATGTACCGCTACTATTTTGTACAATTGTACCAACCACAAGAGTACCGATTCTTAAGTCATTACCATTAATGTTAACATTTCCACTAAATCCAAATACATCATCTGGATTTGCACCGCTCGATCGTTCGATGGTAAAGATTGCTCCATCCCAATTATTGGCATTCCTTAATTCGGGATCGAATACAATCACATCATTATCAATGACAATAGGTGAACCCCCCACTAGGAAATTATTAGCACTAAGGGTATCTAAGTCACGAAAAGAGGGAGCATCATTGACGGGTTGTACTTCAACGGTGAAAATAGCTAGATTACTTTGTCCATTATTTTCCGTGAAGTATTGAACGGTAAAGTTTCGATCGTCTGGGGAAGGTACAAGGGAGTTATTACGATAACCGAAAGCATCTAGGAAATTTTCGGCTTGAGTTTGATTAACAGGATTAGCAGGGGTGAAAGTCAGGGTTTTTGTTCCTCCTGTCACTGTTGCAGTAATAGTGTAAATAACACCGCTAAAATTGACTTGGTTAATGACTTGTCCATCGGTAAAGTTTAGGGGAATATTACGAACATTTCCATTGGGTAGGTTAATGGTAAAGCGTTCATTTACACCATCAAGAATGTCGGATTCTGGGATGCTTACGGTAATAGAGGTTACTGTAGAACTACCACTAAGATCGATCGAATTACCAGTATTAGTAAATAAGGCTGAATTGGAGTCTTTTTCAGTGAAAGTGTCCTGATTGTCAACGGTAGTATTATTGTTAGGACTTAAATCCAAGCTGGGCGAAGTATTAATATTGACAGTAAAGATTGCAGGGGTACTGACAGCGTTGTTTTCATCCTCTACGGTGACAGAGAAATCTCGACTACCTGTCGCTGTACCTGTACTGTTATATTGCAAAGCATCAATTAATGCCTCGTACTCTAACAAGGTTGCACTATTTCCTGTTTGGGGAGTAAAGGTAATGATACGCTCTCCACCGACATCACTCACATCATAATCGAAGGTAACACCATTTACTGTGACACTTCCCGTTCCCGTACTGGTAAGATCGATCGATGTACCACCGACTACCAATACATCTCCTGCTTGAATTTCACCAACATCAATACTTACTTTGAGGTTGACTAAATCATCACTATCAGCATCACTCAGATTGGTGTCACCTTGAGTAAAGTTTACTGCACCGCTACCGTCATAGTCTGCACTGTTATTTAATCCCCCATTGTTAGTATCTAAGTCCACTACAGGAGGGTTGTTAACTCCACCATCGTTATCAACGATCGTACCCACACCGCTAAAATCACGATTTCCTGTATTAAAAGCAGTTAGGGTAAAAGTCTCGGTAGGTTCAGGAATTGTATCATTAACGATCGCCGTTCTGACTAATAAAGTTTTACCATCAAGAGTACTATTATCAGGATTGACAGTGTTTGTCCCATCTGGATTAGGGGTAGAAGTACCACCGGCTGGAATTTGCACAAAACTATCCGCCGTATAATCAACCCATGCTGTACCGTTCCAATATTGGAGTCCACTATAGTCGTCTCCAGAAGTAGCGGTATCTCCAGTTACACCGAGTTCTAATTTGACATATTGGGTGGGGTTGTTATCCCAATCAGCCCCCGTTGATGTTGCCTTGACTTCAAAGATAGCATGGGTATCTGTACCTTCGGTAAATGATGTTTGTGTTGGAGTGACACTTAACGGTCGATCGTCGTCGTATTGACTGAGATCGGTAATAACAACAAAATCACCTTGTACTACGTTAGGATAATTAGGATCAGTATTAGGATCATAACCAGTAATGTCTTCGTGGGGGAAAAGAAATTTTAAGCCTGTACCGTCATCAAAAATAGTACCAGTGCCATTAGCAGAACTGTTGGATACTGTATTAGTAGCTGTGAGGATAAAGGTTTCTGCACCTTCAAAATTGGTGTCTTGTTCACTAGATATATTAACCCTTACTAGGAGTTGTCCACTATCGTCGATCGAAACTGCACTATTATAGGGTGTCCATGTACCAGTGCCGTCGGGATTAGGAACAAAATATTCGATCGCAAAGCCTGAAGTCGTATTTGCTTGTCCTACAGTCGAACCATCTTGAGAGGGGATAGAAAGAGCAACATTTGTTCCCTCAGCACCAAAGACGGTAAACACTGCCCATTGTGAACCTTCGTTCACCTCAACGTTACTGACGAATATTTCATCATCAATGATGGTGGCTGTACCTGTAAAAGTGCTATTACCAGTGTTAGTAGCTAATAAATTAAAGGTTTCACTACCTTCATAAACGTTGTCATCAATAATCGTTGTTCTGACAAATAAGCTACCAGTGTTATTTAGTTGTACATAACCACCATTAGCACTATTGGGATCGTAATTTGTCCAGTTTGTTCCGTCGATCGAGTATTCTAAACCACTGTAATCATTTAATCCTAGATTTTGGTTGCCTCCAGTAATAGCAGTACCATCTTGTAATGCTAATTTAACCCATTGATCGTTAGCACCTTTAACCTCAAAAACTGCATAGGTATCAACTCTTTCTGTAACAGTAATAGGCTCAATGGTTAAGGGTCGATCGTCGTCTAGTTCAAATCCCTGAACACCTGTTTTTGCTAATCCAGTGTCGCTCTCGAAAATACTACCAGTGCCATCATCTTTGATGGTAGCTGTGCCAATACCTCCCGATACATTACTGCTGTTGCTGACAGTGAGAGTAATAGTTTCATTATTGTCGAATTGTGGATCATTTTGCAGGGGAACACGAATGAATAAAATAGCGTTAGTGCTACCATTACCATTGTTACTACCATCAGGCAAAGTATTAGGTACAACGATCGAACCACCATTATAAGGAACCCATGCCGTACCATTCCAATATTCATAGTTAGATAAATAGTCTTCATTAACAGTGGCAGTACCATCAAAATCGAGGCTAACACTTTGATTAATGGCTAAATTGGTAACTTGAAAAACTGCCCAAGGAGAACCCTCGTTAACTTCAAAACTATTTACAGTGGGGTTAGGGGGGGTAACATTAATGGCAATAACGTCAGTATCATTTAAACCTAAACCATCGCTAGAACTGATAATTAAGCTATCACTACCGCTAAACAATAGATTAGGAGTATAAGAAAGGGTAGCAAGAGCATCGTTAATTTGTTGCTCCGTGCCTGATAAGGTTATGGTATTAGAATCATTACTTGTACTATTAGCAAAACTTGCACCATTAAGATTACCGATATTCAAAATACCGTTACTAACAGTTAACGTTACCGTGCTTAACTCACTAGGCACAATAGCATTAGTACCATCATCATCAGGATCATTAACGGATAAACCAGTGATATTTAAACTTCCTGCCTCATTAACGCTCAAGCTCGGAATGTTATTAGTATCAATAGGTTGATTATTCCAGTTATTCACGGGAGCATCGTTTGCCCCTTGAATAGTGATGGTTAAGGTTGCAGTACCTGTACCACCTTGAGGATCCTGAACCGTATAGCTGAAAATATCTGGGAGAGTGGCTCCCACTGGAAGAGCATTAACAGTAGTATTACTATTATTAACCTCATATCTGTAAGTACCATCGGGCTTGACATAGAGAGTTCCATATAATCCATCTACGGAGTATTCACCATTACTATCAAGGATATTATCTGTTGTTGAGTTAAAAGTGATTTGGGATACGGTTAAGCTACTTTCGGGATGATCTACATCAGTATCATTGTCTAAAACGTTGCCGATCGCATTTGATCCCAGAGTACCGTTATTAACTCCCCCTGCTTCTACGGCAATGCCAAAATCATTTCTTGCGACAGGAGGATCATTAACCCCTTGAATGTTAATAGTTAGGCTTGTTTGGGCAGTTTGACCATTGGTGCTATCGGTGATGGTGTAAAGAAAAGTTTCCGTTAAACTTTGACTACCATTGAGGGCATTGATCAAGTCTTGGGTAGCTTGGTCTGTTTTTAACACATAGGTATAGTTACCGTTAGCATTGATGGTTAATGTACCATAAGTACCAGTAACACTATAATTCCCTCCTGATAAAGTTCCATCCGTGCCATTGAAGGAAATTCCAGTAACGGTAATCGTATTATTTGCTCCATCACTAGAATCTCGATCGGAGTCTGCCCTGTTGGGGTCTGAAGTACCATTAACGTTACCTAAGATAACGTTATAAGAATTACTATTAATATCACCAATACTTGCAGTTCCTTCGGTAATAGTAGCAGTATCAGGTCGGGCTGTGGGAGGATCAGTTTGTACACTGACATTAATAGTCAGAACAGACGAGCTAGTAGCTCCTGCTGTATCGTTCATGGTGTAGTTAAAGGTCTCCACACCACCTGTTGTCAAACCAGCATAAGGAGTGTAAGTATATCCTCCAGTGGCGGTATTTAAAACTAAAGTACCATACTCACCTTGTAGAGTGACAGAACCACTCAGAGCTTTGGTAAAGGTTAAAGTAGTATTAGAGAGGGTAACGGCATTGCTAAGGGTAATCGTGCCGTTATTCAAGTTAATACCTGTGACGGTAGTTCCTGAAGGTATGCCAACACCACTTACCTCCATACCCGTAACAATACCACCATCAAGGTTAGTCACATTGATAACATTACTTGTGGATGAGGTGGTTCTGGTATTAATAGTCGTAGTGTTGATGCTACCAGTACCATTAGAATTTGTCGAAAAACGTAACGTTTGACCATCCGATAAAGGGGTGACAGTGGCTGTCGGTTCATTGGAGCCATTGACAAAAGTGATATTACCACCGCTCACTGATGCTCGAATTTGTTGCCCATTAGCATCCAGAAGGGGGGTTAAGACTCCACTATTATCGATAAATACAAAATCGAGGTTTTGAATACCATCATTAACAACAACAGGAGTTCCAGTAGTGTTGATAGTAGCATTATTAAGACTGTTGTTACCGTCAATATCTGTCGTAAATCGCAAAACAGTATTACTACTGATACTTGTAACCGTTGGGTTGCTAAAAGTTACTGTATTACCACTCAGGGATTGTACTCTTACAGGGTTGCTATTGACATCGACCAGAAGAGTCAATGTTCCATTATTGTCAATAAATACATAATCATTTATTTGAATACTATCATTAGATGGAGCTGTATTAATTATTGTTAATGGTGCTGTAGCTCGTTGACCTGATGTTGAGCTATTATTATTAGAAAAAAGTAAAATATCACTAATGGATATAGGAGTTCCAAGAGTTCCATTAAAAGTAATCGTGCTGGGGTCATTTACCGTAGCACCAAGAGCTACCGTAGCAACCCGAATCGGCTGATTGCTAGAGTCAAGAAGTTGAGTATATACTGGACTTGCATCAGTGCCACCAGTGCGTTTAAATACATAGTCATTTACTCGAATAGCGGTACTTGAACTAACTTGGGTTCTTGTCCCAACAACAATAGAACTTAAGGTATTAGGCGTAATTGTGCCGATCGTCACTGAGGGGATGCCTGTGGGTGCAACAGATCCGATCGAAATAGCAGAAGTCAAAGTAGTAGTAGTTCCAGTACCAGAAGCGGTGGTAAGCCCGATCGACTTGCCATCTCCAGTATCAACATCAGTATCATTAATTAGGACATTACCAGAGACACTAGGGGGGTATCACCTTGTTTAAAACTAACCGCATTAAAATCAGGATTAGCAACTGGACTATCATTACTACCTTGAATGGTGACAATGAGATTAGCTGAAGAAGTTAAATCTGTTTCATCCTTGACTGTATAAACAAAAGTTTCTGTTAATGTATCCCCAGCAGTGCGCAGAGCATCGACGGTGGGGTTGTTGTTATTGACAATATATTCATAGCTACCGTCAGCCCCAATGCGCAATTCACCGTACAAACCAGTAATGGTAGTAAAATTAGAGCTAGAAGTGCTACCTGCGGTAATAGAAGACGGAGTATTGTTAAAGGAAATTTGAGTGAGGGTATGGGTGACACCGGGGGTGACAGCACCAGTGGGATTACCGCTACTAATCAGATCAGGATCTGTGTCATTACTCAACACATTTCCAGTGGGATTAGTTCCACTATTATTGTTTCCCCCATTAATATCAGGGGCTGATCCTGATTCGATGGCTATGGCATTGGAATTATTAGCAATAGGTGCATCGTCAACGGCAGTGATATTAATCGTAAAGGTAGCGGGGTTCGATCGATCGATCCCACCATTTAACATACCGCCATTGTCTTGAACTAAGAAATTAAAGTTAGTCGAGCCGTTAAAATTGGCATTAGGTACAAAAGTTAATTGACTGATTTGAGATGCAGAAACGATAAATTCTCCATTACCATCAAGAACAATATCAACTCCATTGAATTTGAGAGTGCCATTAGTTGGCAGACTGGTAATAATAACCGCTTGTAAGGTATTCGCAGAAGTACCATTATTAGGATTGCCGTCAACAGGATCACTAAAGGTGAAATTACTAGCGGAGAAAGTATAGCTATTGTCCTCATCGATCGTGACTGCACCATTGTTAGTAACAGGGGCATCATTAACAGGAGTAATACCTATGAACAAAGTAGCCGTGGAGTCTGCTGTTCTGATGTCACCATCGGATACGGTATAAGTAACTAAAGGTACTGATCCAGCATAGTCAAGGTTAGTACGGGTAAAAGTATAATCTCCATTACTACTAATTGTTAATTCACCATACTTAACCCCGTTATGTAACAAATCAACGGTTGTTGAACCACCAGCCGTAATGGTGTAAGGACTGCCATTGTTATAACCTGCGATCGAAAACTGAGTTACAGTAAGAACATCCCCATTAGGATCACTATCATTGCTTAAAAGATTACCGCTAACATTAGGACTGGTAGGATTGTCAGTATTTTCATTAATGAGAAGGACATCATTAACGGCAAGGGGGGGAAGGGGATCGACAAAACCAAAAATATCTTTCCAACTACTGCTAGTACTATATGCTCCACCACCGATGTCACCGTTAATGGCATTGAGACTATTAGACGCAGTTAACGCCGCCGCATATCGTATCGTATTGTTATTATTACTAGGATGCCATACTTTGTAAGTGTTGCCAAAGGAAGCGATAAATTGACGAAATGCCTCTAGTTGAGCAAGGGTAAAACTAACTACATAGTAATTTTCAATATTTCCATCTCCGTCCACATCCACAACGCCAATATTTCCATCCGATCCCGATCTTGTTGCTTGGTTAGAATAAACCTTAACGTTATCAACTTGTGTTGCTCCCGTAGCAGTGGTAGGTAAAGGATTACCATTAATATCGGTTTTGAGGTTGAAGTAAACCCTATCACTCAATTTAGGAATGACGGTATTGTTCGGACGAGTGTTGGAGTCTGCGGTGAGACTGCCTGTAAAAATAGGAACTAAATCATATTCATTAACTTTATAACTACCAGTAACGTTGTCCACGTTCAACTGAATCATGAAGTCGGGGCTACCATCATTGTCTATATCGACAAAAATCCCCATGAGGGCTTTAAAGTTTCCCGATTGAGGTTCAGCTAATACCTTAAAAGCAATACTCGTACCGTCTTGTTGAACTTGTAAATAAGGAGTCTCATCATTTCCCACTAAGTCGGCGGAGTTGGCAGTCCACCCTCCATCCTTTGATTTATCTGGATCGAGTTTGTTGGGATCACCCGTACGAGCAACGTTTTCCCAGTTAGTATTGGAAGGGTCTAGTTGTATGGGAGCATAATTAATAGCTTGTTCTACGGTAATTTGTTGACCATCAATAATAATAGTATTCGTATCCTGTTGTTGGCGGAGTCGATCGAGGGTAGGCTCATCAATACTGCCCTGTTGTACTAAAATGGCAAATATTTCTCCTTCGTCTCCCTGAGAATCTGCACCATCGTTAATGATATGGTCAAAATCATGACCTAATTCTTCTAATAATACAGCAACAATTTGTGCTTGGGTAGCGTTTTGTAGCCAATCAGCGTTTAAGTAGATGGTGGGTTGATTGGTAGTTCCAGTGGCACTATAAGCCCCTTTTGCTCCTTGTAATTCATCGTTACTGCGAATTTCGACACGGATAGAGTAGTTACCACTGAGGATAGATTGTTGTAAAGAAAGGGCGTTGTCTGTCCATGACTGTGTACCGACATTGGCACTGAAGGGAATTTCCGCTTGGGTTAAGTAGTCACTCTGGCTAAACCATGTAAGTAGTTGTTCCTGTAGGGTAGGTTCGATCGAGCCTAGTAATTCTACATAGTCGGAGTAAATAGGGTCTAATTGGAAAAGGTTAGAAGTGATGGGCTGTTCGATGTGGTTAGTCATAGTATTATGATTGAGAAAAATTAGTTTTAAGTGTTTTTACGGGAATTTGACAGTTTTGTAACGTTAATATAAAGTTAATATAAAGTTTGTGTAAAGTTTAGGTAAAAATAGGGTTATTAATAGGATGAAACACTTAATTAGTATGGGTTAGAATCATAATCAACGTTTTGAGACTCGATCTGATTAAAGTATTTTTTGTTAAAATTTAAAGTTTTAGAACACTTAATTTTATTCTATTATAGAACTCCATAAATTGCTTAAATTATTTTAACTAATTATTTTAACTAGGTGTTAAGTAATTAATGATAAGTAACCTTACTTAGAGTCACCCTAAAGAATTTTAAAGGTCGCTTTAGCAGACGCTTCGACTCGGTTATGCTTCGACTACGCACTTTTTTGTTAATGTATTGTGTCTAAACCCTTGCCTATATTGCCTCTATACAATTAATTTGGCATGAGAACTTACTTTTCGATCGATATATAGCAATTGTAAATGAATCATGAGAATACGATCCCCCCTAACCACCAGCAGGGCTGTTTCATTTTCAAATTTTTGTTTAAGAGAAAGTAATGAGTAAAGAGTAATAAGTAATGAGTTTTGATAATTTATTCAAGATTTATTATTATTACCTGAAATCTGGAAGCAAAAAAACTCCCTAATCCCCTAATACCCTAATACCCTAACACCCCAACATTTTTTAGCAACTTACTTTGAAAAAACCCTGTTAAACAAAGGGGAAACTTATTTTCAATTTCTCACGGATAATTTAGGATTGCTATATTTATTATTCGATCGATTTAGTCTAAATTTTATCTCGAACTGAGGTTAATTTTGATTGATTGTTTGCCAAACTTCTTCTAATAACTGGGGAGAATCTGCATCAAACCATTGAATATCCTGATTCGCATTAAACCAAGTGCGTTGTCTTTTGGCAAATTGACGAGTATGAATCACTATTAATTCTTCTGCTTGATTAAGGCTAATTTCTCCTGTTAAATATTGTTTAATTTCTGCATATCCTAAGGTATTTAAGAGGGGTAAATCTACGCCGTATTTTTGGATTAAATTCTCTGTTTCTTTAACTAATCCTTCTTCTAACATAATGCGAGTACGTTGTTTAATTCTTTTTTCAATGGCGATTTGATCGAGATGTAAACCAATGGTTAAAATAGGATAGGTTGGGGGATTTTCTCCCTGTTGTTCAGAAATGGGCTTTCCCGTGACATAATAAACTTCTAAGGCTCTAATTGTCCTAATTTCATCGTTACAATGGATTTTTTCGCAGGATTTACCATCGACTTGCTGTAAAAAACGATACCTTTCCTGTTGACTATAAGACTCTAATTGCGATCGAAGTGTCGGTTGAGGAGCAACTCTAGGTATTTTTAAGCCTTTGGTAATGGAGTTAATATATAATCCTGTACCTCCCACTAATAAGGGAATAGAAACACTAGAATTAATGATATGTTGAGCTTTTTCTTGATAATCGGCTAAAGTGAGAGTTTCCCTAGGATGACAAATATCGATAAGATAATGAGGGATTAATTTTTGTTCTGTTAAGGTAGGTTTAGCAGTACCAATATCAAATTCTTGATAAACCTGTCGAGAATCGGCACTGATGATAATAGTATTCAATCTTTGGGCTAATTTTAACCCTAAAGATGATTTACCACTGGCAGTTGCACCACAAATAACAATTAATCCCCATTTCATCATGTTTTTCGGTTTTAACTTGCATTTTTTATTATACTTAGCAAGGTGACTATATATTATATAAGAATTATAAATTTTTGCAGAGGTTTATTGAACAAAGTATGGATTTGGCTAATTTGAGAAATGAATACACCCTTGATGGTTTAAGACGAGAACAATTAAAAGAAGACCCTTTTCAACAATTTGAATCATGGTTTCAACAAGCCTGTAATGCCAATTTACCAGAACCTAATGCGGTAAATTTAGCAACGGTTTCTCCTGATGGACAACCACACCAAAGAATTGTACTCTTAAAATATTTCGATCGACAAGGATTTGTTTTTTTTACCAACTATGGAAGCCGAAAAGCCTCTCAAATTGCCGAGAATAATCAAGTATCTTTATTATTTTTTTGGGTTGGTTTACAACGTCAGGTACAAATTTGTGGTAAAGCTGAAAAAATTAGTACGGCGGAATCCCTAAAGTATTTTACGACTCGCCCTAGGGGGAGTCAAATAGGGGCGTGGTGTTCGGCACAAAGTAGTATTATTTCCTCTCGCAAAATTTTAGAATTACAATTTGAACAATTGAAAGCCAAGTTTCAGAATCAAGAAATTCCTTTGCCTCCTAGTTGGGGGGGGTATAGGGTAACACCAGATAGCTTTGAATTTTGGCAAGGTAGAGAAAATCGACTTCACGATCGTTTCTTGTATAAAAAACAGGATGCCATGAATTGGGATATTCACCGATTAGCCCCTTAAAGTATCTTCTTTGATCTTTTCTTCTTTTTCAAATTTTTCAAAAGGAAAATTTCAGGAATATGATAAAATCAGGAGACAGAACGCCATATCATTTAAGATACAAATGAACAAGATTAATATTCGTGGAGTAGATCACTTTTACCAGTTTACGGAAACTCCCGACTCATCTAATCCCGTATTAGTATTTATTCACGGGTGGTTGCTCAGTCATCAATATTGGCAACCATTGATCGATCGAATCAAAGATCAATATTCTTGTTTAAGCTATGATTTAAAAGGATTTGGAGCTTCTCAACTACCCGAAGATTCTTTAAATTTGAATTTTGATTTACGCAGTTACGCTGAAGATTTACAAGAACTATTAACTCAATTAAACATCAAAAAGGCTTGGTTAGTAGGTCATTCTTTGGGGGGAAGTATTGCTATTTGGGGTGCGGATATTTGTTCCGAAATAATAGAAGGCGTTATTTGTGTGAATGCAGGAGGAGGCATTTATCTCAAGGAGGAATTTGAGCGGTTTCGTAAAGCAGGAGAAAATCTCGTTAAATTTCGCCCCCCTTGGTTTTCATATCTTCCCCTATTTGATGTCATTTTTTCTCGTATGATGGTAAAACGCCCCCTGAGTCTGCAATGGGGAAAGGCAAGATTACAAGACTTTATCAATGCTAATGAACAAGCCGCCATCGGTTCATTATTGGAGTCCACCACTGAAAACGAAGTCCATTATTTACCCCAAATAGTTGCTCGTTTATCTCAACCAGTATATTTTATCGCTGGAAAACAGGATCAAATTATGGAACCTCAGTATGTTAAGCATTTAGCTAGTTTTCATCATCTATTTCAACATCATCAAGATAATGTTTATGAGATAGAAGAATGTGGACATTTTGCCATGTTAGAACAAACTGATCTAGTTTCTGATTATACTTTAAAAATTATTCAACAATATAACACTAATATCTGTGAGGATAAAATGTTACGATAGTTAATGAGAATTAAAAATAAAATAATCGTCAGTTCGATCGACATTGTGGCAACACAACCTTAACTGATCAAATCCGATGTTTTATTAAGTCTCGATCGTAAGTTCATTATATTTGGATAATTTTCCTTTTAAACTATGCTCAATCTTCTTTTATCTCTATTTCCACTATTGATGTATATGCTTATGGTATCACGTCCAATCATCAAAATTAGTTAAAATCGAGATTCTGAAATTATTTACTCCTGATGGAAAAAAAATTAACCTTGGGAAGTTTTACTATTACAATTATCCTAAAAATTATATTGATCTTTAGCAGTGTAAGGAGAAGTCTATGTTAGACCGTAAAATTTATCAAATGTATAAAGAAGGTTGTGATGTATCTGTATTCCTGCGAGATCAGCAACGTTGGATTGAAGACGCACAAATTATTGGTATTGAAGGCGATATTGTTGTGATTCGCTATGAAATGGAAGAAGATTACGAAAACAGTTCTTGGGAAGAGTTTGTGCGCCTTGAAAGTATTGGTGCAGTCAGTCGCAAATTAGCTTCTGTACCCAAGGGTTACGGAGAAATTCCCGTCTCCGATGATTGCCCCGAAGCAGAACAAATTTATCCCCGTCACGAGGGAGACTAGAGTAGTGAATAGTGAATAGGTAATAGGTAATAGGTAATTCTTAATTCTTAATTCTTAATTCTTAATTCTTGATGTCATTAAATAAGTTTCAAGTTTGTGAGGGAGATTTATCCCTCGATATGTTTAATCAGTATCAAAAAGCCGATTGTTTAGCCTTAGATACCGAAACTATGGGCTTAATTCCTCAGCGCGATCGACTTTGCCTAGTACAAATATGCGATCGAGAGGGCTATGTAACTGCTATTCGTATCGGAAAAGGACAAACTACAGCCCCCCTTCTCACTAAATTATTAGAGTCAGAAAAAATTACTAAAATTTTCCATTATGCTCGTTTTGATGTAGCTCAATTTAAGCATACCTTCGGAGTGGAAACCGCCCCCATTTTTTGTACTAAAATTGCCAGTAAAATTGCTCGTACCTACACCCAAAGTCACGGTTTAAAAAGCCTTGTACAAGAATTAGAAGGGGTAGAGTTAGATAAAAAAGCCCAAAGCTCTGATTGGGGTAATGTTAACAGTTTATCATCAGAACAGTTAAGTTATGCGGCTAATGATGTACGCTATCTTATTCCCGTACGGGAAAAATTAATTTCTATGTTACAAAGAGAAGGTCGTTGGGAATTAACGGAAAGATGTTTTTCTGCTATTTCTCTATTTGTGGATTTAGATTTAATGTATTATAGCAATGTCTTTGAGCATCAAGCCTAATTTTAAACATCAGTTCAACATCGTATTGCGTAAGTCCTGAAAAATCTAGCTATGATATTAATAAATCTTTTATGGTTTTAACAATGATGCTGACTGAACAGAGAGCCGATCGAGTTGTGCTATACAATATAGATTGGCAACAATTTGAAAATATCCTCATGGATTTAGGACAAACTCGTTCTGCTAGAATTGCTTATGATAATGGAGCATTAGAAATTATGAGTCCTTTATCCGAACACGAATATTATAAAGAGAATATTGGTACTGCAATTCAAGACATTGCGGAAGTATTAGAAAGAGATTATGAGAGTTTAGGTTCAACTACTTGGCGTAAACAGGCGAAAATGGCTGGACTTGAACCTGATAACTGTTTTTATTTTCAAAACGAGTCAAAAATCAGAGGTAAATTAGACTATGATTTAAACTATGATCCACCACCAGATTTAGCCCTAGAAATTGATATTACCAGTAAATTGATCGATCGATTTCCTATTTATGGCCGTTTAGGGATTCCTGAATTGTGGTGTTATGACGAAGGAAAATTAAAAATTTATTTGTTACAAGCTGATGAAACCTATCAAGAGTCACCTTTTAGTTTAGTATTTCCAGATTTACCCGTACAAGAAATACCAGAAGTTATTAATCAATATCGTTTAGAAGGAAGAAGAAAAATTCGTCAAGAAATTAGAAAATGGGCAAATTCCAACACTCAGAATAGGGTATTAGAAATATAACAGGCATTCTCAGCAACCTCTAAATAAAATTTTTGAAACCCCCCCCACTTTTATAAAAAATGTGATATAATAAAGACTGTCTTTCCTATCTTCTTGTCTTCCAAGACTTTCCCCTTCGGGGGAAGGTCTGTCCTCAGTAAATACTCTACATTTAAGTTGAGCTAGATTAGAATAGAGAAATTATATTTAATCATCAAAACCAATCGTCGTCGTCTTCCCAACCACTTTCGTAGGGTATATTTCTTTTCTTGCCTACATTGTACCCTCTTTCACCTCGATCGTTTTCGGGAGGATAGTCGTCATAACGACGAGGTTGAGGACGATTTGAATTTGGTTGCGAACCTTTTGTATTTCTGGGATTGGATAAGCCTCCGCTACCATAGCCATAGTTGTTAGGATTATCATAGTCTCGATCGCGGGATGATGTTGTTCGATCGAACCTTGAAGGTTTTGCACCGTATAAGGGAGTATCGGGATTACGATAAACTCTATCTCTCTCTCGATAATCAAAATCATCGTCATCATCGCCGATGAAAGTCTTTTTAATGGACTCGAAAAACCCTTCTTCTTGATCATCATATTGTAGTCTTACTTCTCTGTTTAACTCATAGAGAACATCCTGCAAATCTGCTAAGGTTCTGTCTAAGCGTCGATCGTCATCCTTCTCTAAACTGTCGAGAATTTCACTACAAAGATTTTCTATATCTCGGCGATAGGGGTTAGTGAATTGACTGCCAAAATCGAGGGTAACTTCCCGTAATCGGCGTTGTGCTTGATCCGTCAAAGCCTTAGCACTATTGCGTTTTTCTACCCTATCCCTTCTTTCTCTATCCTCCCTTGCAAACTCCTGCGCCTCCTCCATCATTCGATCGACCTCCGACTGTGATAAAGTCGAAGCATTCTGCACAATAATTCGTTGTTCTCTCCCTGTAGTTTTATCTCTTGCAATTACCTGTAAAATACCATTAGCATCAATATCAAAAGACACTTGAATTTGTGGTACACCACGAGGAGCTGGAGGAATACCTGTTAACTTGAAACGCCCTAAAGACTTGTTATCCTCAGCCATTTCTCGCTCTCCTTGCACGACATGGATTTCCACAGAAGTTTGATTATTCTCTGAAGTAGAAAAAATGTCTGAGCGTCTGACGGGGATTGTAGTATTGCGAGGTAAGAGCTTTTTAGTTACACCCCCAATGGTTTCCACACCGATAGATAAAGGAGTCACATCAAGGAGTAAAATATCTTTGACTTCTCCACCCAAAATTCCCGCTTGAACCGCAGCACCAACGGCTACAACCTCATCAGGGTTAACATTTTGATTAGGCTCAATATCGATAAAACTACGCACAAGTTCTTGTACCATAGGAATACGAGTTGAGCCACCGACTAACACCACTTCATCGATTTGTACAGGGCTTAAACCTGCGTCTTTCAAAGCTCGTTGAATAGGGCGACGTAAACGAGAGACTAAATCACCACATAACTGTTCAAATTTAGCACGACTAAGGGTTGTTTCGATATGTTTTGGACCATCTTCTGTAGCAGTGATAAAAGGTAAGTTAATTTCCGTGTTACTCACCCCAGACAGTTCAATTTTAGCCTTTTCGGCGGCTTCCGTTAACCGTTGCAACGATTGTCTATCTCGTCTTAAATCCACCCCTTCTTTTTCCAGAAAATCCTCTGCTAGAAAGTCCACAATGCGCCTATCAAAGTCATTGCCTCCTAACTGAGTATCACCGCTAGTCGCCCTCACTTCTAAAATACCGTCTCCCACTTCAAGGATAGAAACATCAAAAGTGCCTCCTCCTAAGTCAAACACTAAAATTTTCTCGTTGCGTTTTTTCTCTAAACCATAGGCTAAGGAGGCTGCTGTCGGTTCGTTAACAATTCTTAATACTTCTAGTCCAGCAATTTTTCCAGCGTCTTTGGTGGCTTGACGTTGAGCATCATTAAAGTAAGCAGGTACAGTAATTACAGCGCCTGTGACTTCTTCCCCTAAATATCTTTCTGCTTCTTCGGCTAATTTGCGTAATATCATTGCCGACACTTCTTCGGGGGCAAATTCTTTTTTGAGACGAGGGCAACGAATTTTAATATTATCTATGTCATCACGGCGAATGGTATAGGGTACACGCTTTGATTCTTCATTCAATTCGCCATATTTTCGCCCCATGAAACGTTTAATACCATAGTAGGTATTTTGGGGATTTAAGACTCCTTGTCGTCTTGCCATTTGCCCAATGACTAACTCGTTATCTTTGTTAAAACCTACCACTGAGGGGGTAGTACGACTGCCTTCGGAATTAGGAATAACAAGGGGTTTCCCCCCTTCCATCACTGCTACCACTGAGTTTGTTGTGCCTAAATCTATTCCAACGACTCTACCCATTGTTACTTTTTTGCTCCAGTTTTTCTCGTTATCTATCCTTCCTCGATCGATCGAGGTTTTTCTAGTTTACTATAGTTATATCAGTTCTATTTGAAGAACTCTACCTTATAGAAGGATAGGAATTCTGAACTACAATCACTTGCAATTCCCTACTCTCTAATTGAGGTTTGCTAGGCTGACTGGTATTTACCTTACTGAATCATACATCCATCTATTTACTAGATACCATGCCAATTCATGGTTAGCCTTGACTTTGCGAGGGACTCTCGCTAGGTGGACGTTAACTCCACAGCTTTTATTTTAGCAGAAAGGAATTGCTACCGCAATATTTATTGCTTGGGTCGCAATTCATCCCTACCTTAAAGAAGGATAAGGTATTCTTGCTCCCATTTTGATAAACATAATAGAGTCCGATTAGGACATTTTCCCACTTGAGCCATGAGCCTGTGAAAGATGAAGCCTACACTATACCACTAGGTTAGTGTTGGTAGTTCACGAAAGTGTTAATGGGAATCGCCCAACTCGAATGAATCATCTGTGCTTTTTTATCGGGAGGTGCGATCGAACCATCCTCAAATACATAAGGGTTGCCCCAAGCGGGGTATTTATGCCTTCCGTTAATACCAATAATTTGCCCCTTAGCATTGAGTAATGCACCACCACTCATACCTTTTACGATGTCGTTACTATAGCCAATTTGATAACCGCCACGAAAGGATAAATCACTGATTAAATTAACTTTTCCCCTCGTAAATGTAAAATTATCTTTGTTTAAATTGTCACTGGAAGTATAGGGAAAACCTACTCCATAAACCACCTCATCGATAGCAGGAAAAGGTTGATTACTCAAGACGGCAACAGTATAATTATTTCTACTGGTAAACTCTAAAATACCTAAATCATAGTCTCGAAAATTATAATTATTAGCTATTCTTGCTGTGTGAATTATCCCGTCATTTGTCCTGATTTTATAGGCATTATTTTGCCTCCCAAATAGCAAAACATGATCATTGGTTAATACCTGATAAGTACCGTTTTTTCCAGAAATTATGATACCTGAGCCTGAATTTTTCCCTGACAATACTTTAACAGTAATTTGTCGAGCATAGGCTTCAATTTCTTCCTCTTTAACCTCCGTAGAGGCTTGTAAATTGAGGGTTTCTGGGTTATTTCGATCGAAACTGACGACAGGTATTTCCCAAGATTCAAAACTCTCTGAATTAGATATTAAAATATCAGGAATTTTTCTACCTGTCCACCTGTCCACCTGTTCACCTGTCTTGTCTTCATCATTGTTTTTTTGTGTCACTAAGGCAATATCAAAACTTTTGACGGGAAGAAGATATTGGGTTAAAACCCCACTAGCAAAACAAATTAAACCAAATAAGCCTGTAGTGATAAATTTTTTCATCGTTGGTTGCCCGAAATAATTTACCAGATTCTAACAGGAACGGGATTAGTAGGAAGATTAAAAGGTGGTAGGATAGGGTTAAGAGGTGAATTGGTGTTAGAAGGAGTTGTATTTGGTTGTGGTGTCGTTTCAACGTTACTAGGAGTAGCCGGTTGAGGTCCCATGTTTGCTGGTTGTGTGGTTGGAGTTGTCGTGTTATTTGTAGGGGCAGGGGTGTTGGTATCAAAATTTTGGGAGAAATTATTTTGCACTCTAGGCGCTGTCTGAATATGCCCTGTTAAATTGAGTGCAGTAGCACCTTCTCTTGTTCTGGTTATGTTACTTCTTCGGAAATTATTTAAAATATTAGTATTACTATTAAACTGCATGGAGGGACCTCCGGCACCATCTCTGGTATTGTCAATCTCTCGTAATACTTGTGCTGGGTCTTGATCAGGACGTAAGGTTAATAATACATTGCTACCACCTCGATCGCAACTTGTACCAGAGCAAATGACATTATAATTATTAACTCTTCCAGTTACTAAATAGGTAGGTTGGAATCGATTCATTCTTTGAGTAACTTCTAAACATCTTTGTACGGGAGTATAAGGTCCTTGAAAATAGGTACTTCTCCATTTGAAAATTTCCACAACTCCTCCGGGAGTTTCTACATAAGTGGTAGGAATATTGTTAATATCAGCACCGCACTGAAATTGAACAGATTGAGCTTGACTAGGGGAAACAAATCCCATGATTCCACCGATTACTGTGCTTGTCATTAGTGCGATCGAAATGTTTTTATTAAGTTTCATAATTTTTATACCTAAATATTTAAACTACTGAAGAATCTATTAAACTCAATATTGTCTATAGATTCAGTTAAATGTATAGATGCAAATAATTTTAAATTGTTCCCCTTCTTATCTTCATCATTTTATCGTTTACTCAGATTAACTTACTTCTCTTCTACCTTCTAATGCCCTTGCTAAAGTTACCTCATCGGCGTATTCCAAATCACCCCCCATAGGCAAACCAAAGGCAATACGGGTAACTTTGGTAAAAGGTTTCAATAACTTTCCCACATAAAGAGTGGTGGTTTCCCCCTCGATATTCGGGCTAATTGCCATGATTACTTCCTTTATATTGCCCTCTCCAACTCTTTGTATTAAAGTTTGAATATTAAGTTGTTCGGGAGTAATGCCATCCATAGGAGAAATGACACCCCCTAAAACATGATATAAACCGTGATATTCCCTTGTTTTTTCTAAGGCTATCACGTCTTTAGAGTCTTCCACCACGCAAATAACATCCTGTTCTCGATTGGGATTACTGCAAATTTCACAAATAGGCTCTGCTGAAAGATGATAACAACGTTGACAAAAACCGATTTGTCTTTTTGCGTCAATAATAGCTTGGGCTAAAGTTTCTGCGTCTTTTTCACTACGCTTGAGGATGTGAAAAGCTAATCTTTGCGCACTTTTTGCCCCTATACCGGGTAACTTTTGTAATTGTTCAATTAATCTTGCTAATGGTGGTGTAAAAATGGTTTTTTATCTCCTTCGATCGTTTACTACCTTTCTAGTATTTTATCTTGCTTTTATGTATCGAACTTACAAAACAATATTAGGGAAAAAGTAACGAGCAGTCGCTAATATCAATGTTATAATAATACCCCCTGCGATCGAGCGAAAAATAAACTCTAAATTACCCAACCTCTTATCCACTCCTGTAATTTTCTCATCCAGTTTAGCTACATTTACCTTAACTGCATTAACTTCATTGGACAAATGATAGAATTTGTCATCAAACTTTCTTTCTAAGCTATCGATTTTGTTCTCTAACTTATTGATTTTGTCATCAAACTTTTTCTCTAAGCCATCGATTTTGTCTTCTAACTTGTCAATTTTAGTTTCAAATTTTCTGTCTAAACTATCGATTTTAATTTCTAAGCGAGACAAAATATCGGCAATATTTACTTCGATGACCTGATTCATAATACACCTTCTTCTTTTATTCCTATTTTAACGTAATAACGATCAAACTACCCCGATCAAATCGAACTCCATTACCTCGATCGCTAAAAGCAGCGCTGCGCGATCAAACCCTATCTAACCCTATTTTGACAACTCGATCGAACTTTTCCTATCCTGTCATTGCGAGGCACGAAGCAATCCCTTAAACTC
Organism: Geminocystis sp. CENA526; assembly: GCF_050753365.1. NCBI lineage: Bacteria > Bacillati > Cyanobacteriota > Cyanophyceae > Chroococcales > Geminocystaceae > Geminocystis > Geminocystis sp. CENA526. The sequence goes on along the minus strand of NZ_JBLZFY010000013.1, from coordinate 36,891 downwards.
GATCGAACTTTTCCTATCCTGTCATTGCGAGGCACGAAGCAATCTCTTAAACTCGATCGAACTTTCTTTTATCCCAATGGTGGCACTATCAAATTATAATAAATATCGAAAAGAAGCACTGGTTCAATTTTTCCTCAAAAAATAATTGATTTTATGACTTTAACAGAACTGCAAAATCAAGCACTAAAATTACCTCTGTCAGAAAAATGGCATTTAGTTCAATCATTACTAAAATCCATAGAAGAAGAAACTCACTTTGTTTCTGTTCCTTATCAAAAAGATACACAAGTCCAAACATTGCATCCTTGGACTCAAAGTCTAATAGGTATCATCCAAGAACAAGATAATTTATTCCCAGAATCTTATGTAAATTATTTAGAGGAAAAATATCGTTGAAAAAAGTATTATTTGATAGTGATGTAATTATTGATGTAATTATTGATGTAATGGTAAATCGTCAGCCTTTTGTTGCTAATTCTTCCTTAGCGCTCAATACAGTGGCAATATTTAAAGTAGAAGGTTATATAGCAGGTCATGCTGTCACTCCCGAAAGATTACTAGAATTGGTGTTTCGATCGAAGTAGAGATTACATATCTCTAATAAGTGTATTTGTTATCTTACATTAATCGAACCTCCTCTGTCATTGCGAGGCACGAACCAATCTCCCAAACTCGATCGAACCTCCTCTGTCATTGCGAGGCACGAAGCAATCCCTTAAACTCGATCGAACCTCCTCTGTCATTGCGAGGTAACGAAGCAATCTTCTAAAAGAGCAAACTTACAAGACAAGATTAGGAAAAAAATAACGTGCAGCCGCTAATATCAAAGTAATAATAATACCTCCTGCGATCGAGCGAAAAATAAACTCTAAATTACCTAACCTTTTATCCACTCCTACGATTTTCTCATCCAGTTTAGCTACATTTACCTTAACGGCGTTAACTTCATTGGATAAACCCTCGATTTTGTTTTCCAACTTATCGATTTTGTCTTCTAGCTTATCGAGTTTGTTATCAAATTTTTTCTCTAAACTATCCATTTTAGTTTCTAAGCGAGACAAAATATCAGCAATACTAACTTCTACGACTTGACTCATAATACACTTTTTTGATTTTTGATTAGATATATCTTAACTTATTACGATCGAACCCACTACCTCGATCGAACCTCTTTTGTCATTGCGAGGCACGAAGCAATCTCTTAAACTCGATCGAACCTCCTCTGTCATTGCGAGGCATGAAGCAATCTCTTAAACTCGATCGAACCTCTTTTGTCATTGCGAGGTACGAAGCAATCTCTTAAACTCGATCGAACCTCCTCTGTCATTGCGAGGGTACGAAGCAATCTCTTAAACTCGATCGAACCTCTTTTGTCATTGCGAGGTACGAAGCAATCCCTTAAACTCGATCGCTAAGAGCGGCGCTGCGCGATCGAACCCTGCTATCATGACTTAACTAATATCATTTGTAAAAATTATGTTCTGCGAATAATTAGAAATGATATGATTGAAAAAGAATTTAATTTTTAGGGAAGTTAATAATGGCATCCGTAGAACAACTAATCACAGAGGCTTTAGCTTTACCGAATCCTTCCAAAGTTTTGCTCATCAAAAAACTAGCAGAAAGTTTGGAATTTGACATGGATGAAAATGTAGAAACAATGTGGATAGATGAAGCACAAAAACGCAGACAAGAAATAAAAGAGGGTATTGTTAAGCCCATTGACGGGAAAGAAGCACTAGCAAAAATTAAAAGTAGATTTAACGGATAATGAAATATGTTTTCCATCCTCTAGCTTTACAGGAATATTCTGAAACTGTAGAATATTATGCTCAACAAGGAATAAAGTTAGCTCAAGATTTCATTAATCAAGTTGAAAATGCTATCTTTAGATTAAGCGAATCTCCCTATAGTTATGCCATTGTTGATAAAAATATTCGTCGTTGTTTAACTCGTAAATGTCCCTATGCAATTTTATATACGATCGAAGATAATGATATTTTGATTTTGGCGGTTATGCACTCTCATCGAAATCCTCAATCATGGCGAGATAGAATTTAACCTAACATCGATCGAACCTTCCTGTCATTGCGAGGCACGAAGCAATCCCTTAAACTCGATCGAACTTTCCCCGTCATTGTGAGGCACGAAGCAATCCCTTAAAATCGATCGAACTTTCCCTGTCATTGCGAGGCACGAAGCAATCTCTTAAAATCGATCGAACTTTCCCTGTCATTGCGAGGCACGAAGCAATCTCTTAAAATCGATCGAACTTTCCCTGTCATTGCGAGGCACGAAGCAATCTCTTAAAATCGATCGAACTTAAAAAAGTCAATTCTTTTTCATAAAATATGACTACTGAGGATAAAAAACTCTAATAAAAAATTGATTACGATAACGGCGATAAATATCAAAATCTTTATCTAAAGTAGCAATAGCAGGTATATTTAATCTTTCAGAAATCGCTATTAACGATAAATCTGTAAAATCAGCAGGTAAGTCTTGGTAAATCTGATTTAATTGTTTGATTTTTTGATAATCTTCTGATAGTAAATGTTCGGCAATAAATACTCCTTTTTCTAAAGTAGATAAAAACTCTGTTTGAACTTTTACATCTGGGGCAAGTAACCACATAGCTTCAGTTACACAACCAACAGTAGTAATTAATTGACTGTTACAACTAGCAAAAAAATTAACAACTTGTTGATGATAACGATCGCCCTTATTATAAAATGCGACTATAATTCCTGTGTCAATGAGAATAAAAGGGTAATATTCAGTCATAATTATTGATGTTGTTCATGTTTTTGGTGCAAATATTTAGCAATTTTTTGCTTACGAATATCCCTGTCAGATAAGTTTTCTTTTCCGTCTAATAAATGTTCAGGATAACCACCCATTTTTTCTAAAACTGTTGGGGGTTTTTTTAAACGAATCCAATGGTTACGCAAAAGTTTTTTAACCAATTCTTGGCTAGTTATTTTTTCTTCTGACAAAATTTCAATTAAATATTTTTCTGATTCATGATCTAGATTAACTGTTAACATAATTAATTCTCCTTTAAAGTTATGAATTATAAATTAGTTAGATAATAGATTTTGATAATTTTTTTCTATCTCTTGAGGAAATAAAATCACCGTTTTACCATCTTGTCAAATAGCGACAGATTCTCTAATTTTCACCCATTTTCCACTGACTAGATTTTAAGTAATCTTTGATTGAAATAAACTTGCACTTCAGTAGCGATCGAACCTCCTTGTCATTGCGAGGGTACGAAGCAATCCCTTAAACTCGATCGAACCTCCTCTGTCATTGCGAGGGTACGAAGCAATCTCTTAAACTCGATCGAACTTTCCTTGTCATTGCGAAGCACGAAGCAATCTCCCAAACTCGATCGAACTTCCTTGTCATTGTGAGGCACGAAGCAATCCCTTAAACTCGATCGAACTTCCCTGTCATTGCGAGGGTACGAAGCAATCCCTTAAACTCGATCGAACTTCCCTGTCATTGCGAGGGTACGAAGCAATCCCTTAAACTCGATCGAACCTCCTTGTCATTGCGAGGCACGAAGCAATCTCCCAAACTCGATCGAACTCTACTATTACAAGACAATATTAGGGAAAAAGTAACGAGCCGCCGCTAATATCAACGTAATGATAATACCTCCTGCGATTGATCGAGCCACAAATTCTATATTTCCCAATCGCTTATCTAATCCCAAAAATTTATCCTTTAAACTTGTGTCTAATCCATTAACTTTTTCTTCTAAGCTAGTTTCTAAGCGATTAACTTTCTCATCAACTTTAACTAAGTCCACCCTAAGAAGATTAACGTCATTGGATAAACGATCGAATTTGTCATCAAACTTTTTCTCTAAATCATCGATTTTGTCTTCTAACTTATTAATTTTAGTTTCCAACTTTCTGTCTAAACTATCCATTTTAGTTTCTAAGCGAGACAAAATATCAGCAATACTAACTTCTACGACTTGACTCATAATACACTTTTTTGATTTTTGATTAGATATATCTTAACTTATTACGATCGAACCCACTACCTCGATCGAACCTTCTCTGTCATTGCGAGGCACGAAGCAATCCCTTAAACTCGATTAAACTCGATCACTAAAAGTGGCGCACGCTCGATCGAACAAACTCTATAATAAACTTATAGCAAGAATAAAATTTTGACCATGTTAAAAAAAACCCTTGATGTTAATTTATGGGAAGATAGCTTATCGGAATTACTATCAGCTATTCAAAATCAGGTAGAAGTTACTTTAACTCTTGATGGTGTACCTCTAGCGAAGGTTTTACCTTTTTCGTCCACTGAAAAAAAAGTAATTAAAGATGAAAAGATGCTAAAGCCACGCATTGCTGGAGGGTGGGAAGGACAAATTTGGATGGCTGATGATTTTGATGACGAGTGCGCCGAAATTAATGCTCTATTTTATGGAGAAAATGAATGAAGTATTTATTAGATACTCATATTCTCTTATGGTGGTTAGGAGATGAGCAAAAATTGTCACCCCAAATAAGGACAATTATTAGTAATCCTGAAAATGTAATTTTTGTTAGTACAGCTACAATATGGGAAATGTCTATCAAACAGTCTTTAGGTAAGTTGTCTGTACCAAATAATCTATTGGAAAAGCTCAAAGACAATAATTTTACAATCTTACATATTACAGCAGAACATGGATTAAAGATAAAGGATTTACCATTGTACCATAAAGACCCTTTTGACAGAATGTTAATTGTTCAAAGTATAATTGAAGACTTAACGATTATTACTCTTGATACGAAGTTTCCTCTTTATAATATATCTTTACTAATCATACCTTAATCTCGATCGAACCCCCAAGTTTGTTCATTGAGCGGAGTCGAAATGAAACCCAAAACAGACGATCGAACCTTACCATCACTCACCTCGATCGAACCTTCTTGTCATTGCGAGACACGAAGCAATCTCTTAAACACGATCGAACCTTAAAAATATTGTAGTTTGGGTTGAAGTAATGAAACACAACAAAATGAGAAATTAGTTGTATTTGTCGTTAAAGCTAGAGTAAAACTTCAAAAGCAACTCCTTCTAAAGTGAATTGAGGGAAATTGGCAAGGATATTGTTTTTCTCTTCTTCACCTACAAATATATAAGCTCCTTCTTTAGTTTGAAAACGGTAAATGTCAACTCCGAGATTTGCATCTGCGGAAAGAGCGTAGAATGCAATACCTTCTTCCTTAAATTGTGGAAAATTTTGACGGATACTTTGACTTTCCGTTTCTCCTGCGTATAAGTACGCACCCGACACCGCCATATTTTGGAAACGGTTTAACCTGATCAATCGATCGTCTGCTTGGTTACTGACATTAAACGCAAATCCCTCTTCCACAAAATTAGGGTAATTAGCACGAACACTTTGACTTTCCGCTTCCCCAGCATATAGATATGCCCCAGGATTACTGCTATTTTGGAAACGGAATAAAGGATCATTGAATAATGTTTCAATAGGATCTGTTGGATCTGTAGGGAGATTTTCCACTAACACAGTTCGATCTGTAAACTGCAATTGTTCTATGCTGATCAAAGTATCAACGTTCATATCAACCTTTCTCTCAACGGTGATAAAATCATCTTCCACCTTTATAGAAAAATCAGCAAATTCACCATCATAAATGGCAGTGTCAAAACCTCTTCCACCATTAAGGGTGTCATTGCCAAAACCCCCTATCAGAGAATCATCACCTATGCCACCATCGAGGGAATCATTCCCACTGCCACCATCGAGAAAATCATCCCCTCTGTCACCATGAAGGTAATCATCCCCCGCACCACCGATTAAGGTGTTGTTTGCACTGTTTCCTAAGAGGGTATCATTATTTTCACCACCTATAGCCTTTGTAAAGTATGTGGTACTAATGCTAAACTCAGGAGTACTAAAGGGAGGATTAAAACTCACCGCAGTATTGTCATGTATCCGTACGTTGTTTTTTGTACTATTTAGATTGATTAACAAACTACCATCACTACGTCCCGTAACACCAGAACCATCGATCGTACTAATTATATTCTCGAAATCCGAATTTGCGATCGCAACATCACCGTTGTTTAAATTATTTGTTCCATCAGAAACGACGAGTTCTCCCAAATTTGTGGTAGTTGCGGTGATTGTTATTATCGTAGGGCTTATGTAGTTGTATGTAGCCATTTTCACCTCCATAATGAGAAATAGAAAATATCCCCTCTTTCCCTCTTATAAAGGAGAAGGCTAGAGAGGATCTGAGAGGAATGTAAGATCAAGCTAAGGATTACTATCTTCTGGTAATTTAGCTCAGGTTAGTTATCAGTAATTTGGATGATCGCATCATTGCTAATGGAGAAAGACGCATTACCATCATTAATACCAAGATAATCATTTCCCTCAAAGGTGAAGACAATGGATTGATTTGCTCCTACCCCTTGACTTCTGAATAAATTAGAGATGGTAATGGCATCGAATGAGGTAATTGTTCCAACGCTTGGTGCAATACTTGTAATAGTTAGGTTAGGAGTCACTATACTGTCGTTCCCCGTTCCAAAATCAGTAATCACATCAATACCATATCTTAAACTAGACTCTCTCAAACTGTTATAGGTAAAAGTATCAGCACCACCCCCACCAGTTAGGGTGTCAGCACCTAAACCACCGATTAAGGTGTCAGCCGCATTACCACCATCGAGTATATCATTACCACCTCCACCGATAAGGGTATCATTGCCACCTCCACCTATAAGGACATCATTACCAGACCCACCATCGAGGGAGTCATTACCATTACCACCATCGAGTATATCATTACCAACACCACCGATAAGGGTATCATTGCCACCTCCACCCATAAGGTTATCATCACCTGCTCCACCATCTATGTAGTCGTCTCCAAGACCACCGCTTAAGACGTTGTTGGCACTGTTTCCTAACAGAGTATCATTACCTGCTCCGCCAATGGCGTTTGTAAAAAATCTGGTGCTGATACTAAATTGAGGGGTAATAAGGGCGGGGTTAGTAGCATCAATAAAATCTTGCAGAGTATTATCATATACCCGTACATTATTTTTTGCACTGTTTAAATTGATTAACAAACTACCGTTACTAGCCGCCGTAACACCAGAACCATCGATCGTACTGGATACATTAGCGAAATCTGAGTCTCCGATCAAAACATCTCCGTTTAATAAAGTAGTGGTTGGAGGATTGTTAGAAGTTACGGCAAGGTTTGCTAGATTTGCTGTACTTGCAGTAATTGTTATTGTCGTTGCTCCTGTTACTGTATATGTAGCCATAATTTTAGACCTCGTTATATGTTTATATACTCTACTCAAAAAAATGAAAAAAAATCTGGAAGGGGAAAATGTTTAGTTTTAAGCATTCTCCCCGATGGGTTAAGTATAGAGTGGGAAATTTTACTCTAAACCATCAACTCCAGCACCAGCACGAATGATAGAAACAATAGATGCCAGTTCTGCCGCCACAGTCGCATCTAAGCTATCCAATTTAGCCGCTGCCGCTGCAGTGAAAGTAGTAGAAGAACCGGGAAAGGCGGAAGTTACAGAGTCAGGTAAACCTGGGTCTACAACTAATTCCGCAAAGTTTTGTTCATTTACTGCTAAACCAGAACCGCCAGGAGCTAATGCGGGATCACCAGGTGTTTGTAAAGTGGGAGTAACTACTACTCCACCATCGACCTGTGTGTTAATGGGATCGAAGTTAGAAACTCCCCCCGAGAAAAAAGTACCACTAGGGATAGCAATCTCCGCACCTACGGATTGACTTGCACCGTTCATTAAGACGATCGTAGAAGAACCAGAGGCATAGGTCTGAGCCATAACAGGAGATGCCATCACAGAACCTAAACCGACTACCCCTAGGGCTAATAATATTTTTTTCATGGAATTTGTACTTAAGTAAATATTTGTTCTCGTGAATGAATGATGAGCTAAACTGTTAACCAATTTTAATCCACGATCGAGATTATGGAGTGAGTTAACTTATTTTTTAGCTTAATTTAATCATAGAACATAAATTCTCAAAAGAAAATATTTTTTTATTTTTTTGTTAATTTTTATTATTTGATTTTTTTTTGTAAATTTTAAGTAATGTTTTTTTAGATGATATTATACTTTTTTTCATTGAAGATTCCATTCCTTTATACTATGATGGTAAAGGAATTATCTGAGATTAAACAATAGTACTAATAAATATTACACGCTATTGGTGAATCATATAATATTTGCAAAAAAAGTTTTGTATGACAAAAAACAGTAAGCATAAAGTTTTATTATATATATCTAAAAGCAAAGGTTGGGGCAAAAAGATTTTATTTTTTTTTGTGTTATTAGCTAGTTTTTTGCAATTTACAACCAAGAGCTATGGTAGTGTTTTTACGGAGACAACCCAAGTTGTGGAGCAAGACGAGGAAAAACCAATTGAGTCAACCCTAGAGCAAAATAAGAGAGATTCTCCTTCTTCTGGAAAATTCGTTACATTAGGTATGGAAAACCAAGATACAAAGGAGGATGAACAAGAGCAATACGATGATATTAGCGAAGGTAATAAAGATATGATGCCAATAATGGTAGCTGACACGGCGATTACAGTCAATATGGTAGTTTCCAGTGAGCAAGAGCAATTTTTAACCCCCTCGAATTACGATTCCGTTAATTATAATATTGTTGATGAAAAAAAATCTTTGTTATCTCAGGAATTTCTTGGGGTTAAGAATAATTCCGTAGTTCAAAATACTGAAGATTTACTTAAAGATAACACTGAGAATGTTTCGACTACCCTCACCAACCGTTCGATCGCACTCAATACCTTTGCTCAAGAAGTCAGTTTAACTCCCTTCAATAACAATCTCATTGCTCAAAATATAGAAGAATATAATTTAGCTCAATTATTTATCCCTCAAGGTTCGATCGCACTCAATACCTTTGCTCAGGAAGTCAATTTAACTCCTTTTAATAACAATCTCATTGCTCAAAATATAGAAGAATTTGATTTAGCTCAGTTATTTATTCCGACACCCTCCCAAGCCATCGCTCTCAATAATTCTTTTGTGCTTCCATCGATCGCCCTTAATATAGGTGAAAATCAAAATGAACCCTCTTGGGAAAATATTAATCAATATTCCCTTGCTGAAATACAATTATTTGCTCAAAGTGACTTACAAGCACAAGACATAGAATTAAGCCCGTTAGATCGACTGCTTGAGCCTCCCATTCCTCAAGTTGATCCCTTACCTGAAAAACCTCCCGAACCCATAGAACAAGAGCCTCCAGACACTGTAACTGTACCTCCAGAGGTGGTAGCGGAGTTTATTAATAATGCTTTGAGTGGTACTGCCACAAGATACCCTTGGATTGTAGGAGGCACAGATAACCTAACATTCTCCCCTTTTATCTTTAAGCCTCGTATTGATGATATGTACCTTAACTTAGATTTAAGACATTCTGAAAAAAATCCTTTTTGGAATAAAGTTGGTTATGGTTACTATCCCCATAAAGATCAACTGTACTGGGTATTAGAAGACAATACGATCGTGGGTAGTGTGGGAGGAATCTTAGGAGGGGCTATTTATGAAGGAAAACAAACTAATATTACCCAAAGACAAATATTAACTCAAAGACAGAGTTTCAGTGGTTATCAAGCGGTGTGGGTAATTCCCAATGATTTACAAAGACTGTTTAAAATACAGGATTTATCAGATTTTCAGGTAATAAGTTTAGCAGGAGAAATCATCAACCCTGAAGGAGTACCCGCAGGGGATGTTCAATTCAATACTGGTAGTTTAGGAGTTTCTGGAGGAGAAACCATTATTTTACCTTCGCCCCAAGCGGTTAATGATAGTCAAATTGGGGTGGCTTCCACTTTTAACCCCAAAGGAGGAGGCTCATTATTTCGTAATTTAGATATAGAAAATACGCCTCAAATTTTGCAAGGTTTTCCTACCAATGATTTAAGGGCTTTAGCTCAAGTGGACTTCCGACGGGGAGAAATAATCCCTAAAGAAGTCTTGGCAGAAGCGGGAATTTCTTGGACAAATCCCATTACAGGAGAATCTGCACGGATTTTTAATCCAGAAGTTACTTCTGTACCGGGTATAAAAGTTGCTCAAGATGGTAAATTTGATAATCAAGACTTGCTGAATGTTTTAGTTAATCCTTTTTTAACCCAAAGTCAAAAAGATTATCATTATTGGAACTCTCTTTTTTGGCTTGGCATGGGGATTCAGCCACCAGAAATTAACACTTTTGAAATAGCTAAGAGTGAAAAAGACTGGTATCGTTTTTACTTTAGTATTTCCCATAATCGTTTTTTACTGCAATATGACAAGGAAGAGATAGGGGCGGTTTTTTATAATTTATATACTAACCCCGGACTGTCTGTGACGATGGCGGTAAATGAGAATAAAAATTTTGACGAAATTCAAACTATTAATTCTAGTTTGGGGATGATTTTAGGGGCGGTATTTCATACTTTAGATCTTCATATTCTCGATGAAAGTATCGACAAAGCCCGTGAAAGACGAGATAATAACGAAATTTTTAAACCCATTACCACTAAAGCAACTTCAGAGGAAAGACGAAGTATTAATCTTCGCCTCAATAGTACCCTTGGCTATGCAAACTCTGCGAGTAGTCTCAATCAGTTATCTGGTTTTATTACTTTTCCTACCTATGTTACTCCTAATAACTCGGATATTTTTCAAATTAGAACAGGAAATATCAAAAGGGCGGTGCAGTTTATTCAACAGGATATAGGAGATTGGAGAGAAGGCTCTACCTTTGTGGAGTCCGCTAGACTTTCTAATCAAGATTTTGGTCCTTTAACTTTCTTAGGTAATACTATCCCTTTACCACCGACGGAGTTGGAAAATCGGGGGCAACCCATTAACGAGAATTTTGGCTCTCAGGTAGTATTAATTAGCCCTGAAGGACAAAAGTTTGTACAGGAGTTTAATTCGCGCTATTTAACGGCTTATCCTGTACCGATTAGGACTTTTGATATAGCGTACGATCGATTTGTGTTGCGACGAGATTTTGTCAGAGATATAAATATCAAATATTTTAATGGTTATATTAATTTACCCACAGTGGAAGCACTTTATGCAGGAACTTCTGGAGATTGGGCTTATACGGTGAATACAGGGTTATGGTTTAATGTGGAGAATGGTGCAGTAGCCGATATAACTCGCAATGATTTTGGTATTCCTGAACCGTCGGTAGGGGTTTATGTCAATATGCTGACTACAGCTAACTTTACCAGTCCAGAATTTGATGAGAACAATATTTTAAAAGCGATAAATACCCATAGCCCTTTAGTTCGTTTCAGTTGGAATAGTGCTAATAGTGGTAATAATCCTTGGCAAATTACTTTAGCTTATAGTTATGCTCGACAAGCTCGAAGTTATGGTACTTCGTTAACGGGGGCTTTAGGTATCATTCCTCAATACGGTAATGGTGGTGTAGTAGGTTTTCTCAATGGTAGATTTAGTTTTAATAATGGACCGATTTTATTGGGAAATTTAGAATTAGGAAATACCACTTATTTTAACGTGGAAGTAACACAAAAGATTTTCAATAATATTTCGATCGGTCCTTATATTCGTAACTATATTGATTTAAATCAAGGCTTTAACAGTCGAGAGAAAGAATTGAGTTATGGTGGTATTCTTAACTATCAAATGTCTGATAGTAGGGCTTCTATGCGTTTAGAAATAGGTGTTACGGAAAGTGGCGAGACGATAGGTAGTATGAAAGGTGATCTTCGTTTTTAATTTTTTGAGTTGGTGACGCTCTATACACTTATATTCCTAAAGTGTAGGCTTCAATGGGAAATTATCCAACAGTGAACTTTCATTAGATTATTTTATCTAGTTTCTAGCGAACGAGTCGCTCTATTACTCATTACCTATTACTGAACTTCATTAAAAGAATTTTTGAGCAACCCTAATTATTCAGCGGTAGCTAGTTCTCCCGTATTATCAGATTCGGTACTACCACGACGACGGCGAGAAGTTAAGGTATTAAATAACATTTTACCGATCGACATGATCAAGTTACCCTCTAATTCTTGAAACATTTTCATATTCATACCAAAAGCGTCATTGGCTTCCTGTACAATACGTTCAGCAGTTTCTTGATCTACAGGTAAATCATTTAAGGCTTGACGGTACATATTTTTGAAGGCTTTTTCATCGCTGATGGTTTCAAACTCATAAAAAGCAGTACCCTCACCATCTAAATTCATGGCTTTTTCAGCGATATTTTTTAAGATTTGCCCCCCCGACAAGTCTCCTAAATAACGAGTATAGGAGTGAGCGGCGAATAATTCAGGAGCAGTATTAGCGATTTCATGGATTCGATCGACGTATGCTTGTCCATGAGGAGTAATCGAAATTTCATTTTTCCAGTTAGCACCATAATAGAATTGAAGGTCTTTTGCTAAACTAGACTCACGATTTAATTCAGGAAAGTAGATTTTACTAACAAGAGGATGATCTTTTAAACGCTCCATTTCTGCTTCCATAGCGCCATAGACAAAATAAAGATTTGCCGCTAATTTACGATAGGAATTTTTCTCAACAACTCCTTTCAGGAAGCACTTAATAAAGCCCATATTTTCAGCCATAGAATGGGATTTTTTAGTACCTTCTTTTAACATGGTAGCTAGATTAACACTCATTTTTTTATCCTTATTATTGTCTTAAATTCTGGTTATAAAAATTTACAAAAACAGTTTTATTGCTAATTTCCCACAATAAACTGAATCAATACCACTTTTTATTAAGATTTATTACATTACACAGTGTATAATTCTCAATTCTTAATTCTTAATTCTTAATTCTCCATTCCTCTTATCTCTTTTAGAATGAAGTTATTAAACAATTAATCGGAAAAAGAGAAAAATTATGGCTACAGATAAAGTACATGATATTATGCGGTATAACTATAATCCTCTGGATTTTATGTTTGCCCCGAAATCCGTTGCTTTGGTGGGTGCATCGGAAAAAGAAGGTAGTGTCGGGCGCACTTTGCTTTGGAATTTAATTAGTCATCCCTTCGGTGGCACGGTATATCCTATTAATCCTAAGCGTAAAAATGTTTTAGGTATTAGGGCTTATAGTAGCATTAGGGAAATACCAGAGTCGATCGATCTGGTGGTAATTGCCATACCTGCCGTTGGTGTGCCTAATGTGATTAGGGAATGCGTGGAGACTGGAGTTAAGGGAGCGATTATTATTTCCGCAGGATTCAAGGAAATTGGACCAGAAGGGATTAAATTAGAGCAAGAAGTGTTAACAGAAGCTCGTAAAGGCAATTTACGCATTATAGGACCAAATTGCTTGGGTTTAATGTGTCCTCCCACTGGTTTAAATGCTAGTTTTGCAAGTACCAGCGCTAGAAGTGGTAACGTGGCTTTTATCAGTCAAAGTGGGGCTTTTTGTACTTCTATTCTCGATTGGAGTCTCAAGGAAAATCTCGGTTTTAGTGGTTTTATCTCCGTTGGCTCGATGTTAGATGTTAATTGGGGTGATTTGATCTATTATTTTGGAGATGATCCTTTAACTAAAAGTATCGTAATTTATATGGAATCCATCGGTGACGCTCGATCGTTCATCTCGGCGGCGAGGGAAGTAGCCTTATCGAAACCGATTATTGTGATTAAGGGAGGGCGCACCGAAGAAGCCGCCAAAGCCGCCTCATCCCATACAGGGGCGCTTAGTAGCAGTGATAAAGTGTTAGCCGCCGCTTTTCGCCGTTGTGGAGTTTTACAAGTCGATACCGTTAAAGAAGTGTTTAACATGGCGGAGTTATTGGCAAAACAACCACGCCCCAAAGGAAGACGTTTAACGATTTTAACCAACGCTGGAGGGCCAGGGGTATTAGCCACTGATGCGCTAACATGGGGTAAGGGTAAACTAGCTTCTCTTAGTGACAGTACGATCGAACAGTTAAACAAGATATTACCAACCCATTGGAGTCACGGCAACCCCGTTGATATTTTAGGAGATGCCACCCCTCAAAGGTATGCTCAAGCCTTAGAAATTACGTCTAAAGATAGCAATAGTGATGGATTATTAGTTATTTTAACTCCCCAAGATATGACTGATCCGACTAAAACGGCGGAGGAATTAACGAAAATTACCGATAAAATTACCGATAAACCAGTATTAGCTTGTTGGATGGGAGGAAGTAGTGTTGCCACAGGTATCGAAATTCTGAATCGAGGTAATATTTATACCCAAGCCTATCCTGATGATGCGTCTCGTTTATTTAATCTCATGTGGCATTATAGTTATAACCTGCGGGGATTGTACGAAATTCCTAGTTTTGCCAATTCTGAAGGTACAATTCAGAAGGATTTTGCTAGTAAAATTATCGCCCATGCCCATAACACTAACCGCACTCTCTTAACAGAATACGAATCTAAGCAGTTATTAGAGGCTTATGGGATTCCCACCGTCACCACTATCATCGCTAAAACCGTAGAAAGTGCCTTAGAAACCGCCGAAAAAATAGGCTATCCGGTAGTGATGAAACTCCATTCCGAAACCATTACCCATAAAACCGATGTCGGGGGGGTTAGGTTAAATCTCCAAGACGAAAACGACATTAAAGAAGCCTTCCTTGCCATTCAAAAAGGAGTAAGTGAAAGTGACTTCTTAGGGGTAACTATTCAACCGATGATTAAACTAGACGGTTATGAATTAATCTTAGGAAGTTCGATCGATCCGCAATTCGGACCCGTGTTATTATTTGGTACAGGGGGGCAATTAGTAGAAGTATATAAAGATCAAGCATTAGGATTACCACCCTTAAATAGTACCCTAGCAAGGCGTTTGATGGAGCAAACAAAAATCTACACCGCTTTACAGGGAGTCAGAGGAAGAAAAGCCGTTGATTTAGCTCAACTAGAGCAAATTTTGGTATTATTTAGTCAATTAGTCATCGAGCAACCCTTAATCAAAGAAATTGACATTAATCCCTTACTAGCAGGAGAAGATAACCTCATCGCCTTAGACGCAAGGGTGTTATTATACGAACCAAATACCGATAAAAAAGACATTATACCCCCAGCCATTCGTCCTTATCCTTCCCAATACATCTCGAAAACTACTCTTCAGGATGGAAAACTAATCAAAATTCGTCCTATTCGTCCCGAAGATGAGCCTCAAGTGGTATCCTTTTGTAAGGCATTATCCCAAGAGAGTGTTTATTTGCGCTTTTTTCACTCTATCAGCTACCAATCTTTAATCTCCCATGAAAGACTAGCTCGTATTTGCTTTACCGATTATGATCAAGAAATAGCCTTAGTTGCCAGTTATCGTCATCCTGACACCGATACCAGAGAAATCTTGGCGATCGCACGTTTAAGTCGAGTCCATGGTGATATGGAAAAAGCCGAATTAGGGTTATTAGTAAAAGACAGCTATCAAAAACAAGGATTAGGCACGTTATTAGGGCAAAATCTCATTAAAATAGCACAACAGGAGGGCATTAAAGAAATCATTGCCGAAATATTACCTGACAATATCGGAATGCAGAATTTATGTCAAAAATTAGGCTTTAAATTAGACAAAACAGCCGATTTAGTCACAGCGATTTATCTACTTTAGGGTTTGTCTCATAGTCTTTTGACGAAGATAGGTAATAGGTAATAGGTAATAGGTAATAGGTAATAGGTAATAGTTTTTCATTCTTAATTCTTCATTCTTAATTCTTTTTATCCGCCTTTAGCAAAGGAAATCATTACTAAAAAAGAAAGTAACAATCCGGGTACTAATAACACAATTAACATTAAGAATTGATCCGTTGTCATAAATTTTTCGTGAGTAAGTCGCTTTTTTCGTATATTATATATTTATATTTAGGAGTGAATAAAATTTTTTGACTCACAATTATCCTAAAACATCACCAATCCTGTTTAAATGATATTTCGATGACTCATTCTTTTCTTTTAGAACCTAGTAGTTGGATTATAAAGGGTACATGGCTTGACAAAACTCAAATTGCTATTCCTTTTCAGGGTGCGACTATTATCACATGGGATCAGTCTAATTGGTTTATCATTAAAACAAAAATAGTTTTTCCAAAAAGCGATCGACAAGATATAAGCTATGAGTATAAAGGATTTTTACCCGCTAATCGAACTCAATATACTTATGTTTTAAAAAGAAGTGATTTTGAAAAAATAGAAGGAGAAGGATGGTTAAGTAGTGACTCTATTATTCAAAGATATTGGGTATTAGGAGATAATCGCCGTTTCAATGGTTTTGAGACCTTTTTTCGCTTAGATGAAGGCACTTATCATCTAACCAGTGGTATGATGGCGGGGAATCATCTTTACAATACTTTAGAAGGAATTTTAGAACGTCACGGGTAAAATGTGTAAACATGAGTCACAATAGGAATAGATTAAGATTTGATATATTAAGTTAAATCATGAGTTTAGGGCAAAAAGATAATCGTATATTAAGAGATCGTTATCAATTAATTGAATTAATTGGTTCTGGTGCTATGGGACAAGTTTATAGAGCAGAAGATCAAGTATTAGGTGGAGTAACCGTAGCTGTCAAATTTCTCTCCCAAACTCTACTTAACGAAAAAATGCGTCATCGCTTTGAAAGAGAAGCCACTATCAGCGCTCTTTTAGGAGAAAAAAGTATCCATATCATTCGAGTTAGAGATTATGGCGTGGATGAAAATGAAGTCCCCTACTATGTGATGGAATTTTTAGAAGGACAAAGTTTAAGTGATATTATTAAATTTCAACCCTTAGAACTCAAAAGATTTCTTTATATTACTCGTCAAATTTGTGTGGGCATGGATGCCGCCCATAGTGGGATAATGTTGCACAAAGAATTGTGTCAAGTGGTGCATCGAGACATAAAACCTAGTAATGTATCTGTCATGCAAGACCCCACATTAGGGGAGTTAGTGAAAATTCTCGATTTTGGGATTGCTAAATTAGTACAGGCAAATGCGACTCAAACTCATTCATTTATGGGAACTTTGGCTTATTGTTCCCCTGAACAAATGGAGGGTAAAGAGTTAGACAATCGATCGGACATTTACAGTTTAGGGGTGATGATGTATGAAATGTTAACCCTAGAGATGCCCATTTTACCCGAAACATCCTCTTTTGGAGCGTGGTATAAAGCTCACCATGATTTTCAACCCCGCCCTTTTGAAGCCCATTTAAAAATACCTTCTGATTTAAAAAATATTATCTTGAAGTGTATGGCAAAATCGAGGGACGATCGACCCCAAACCGTAGCCGAAATTTTGAGAGTTATTGAAAGAATTGAAAAAGAAAATAATCGTAATGACACTAGCAAAAGAACCAGTTATTCTGGTCAGGAAACCATTGTAGCGGATCAAGGTCAAGAACAGAGAAAAGCTCAAGCCAGTCGTCAAAACGAAGAAAAAACAGAATTTTCCCCCACCGTAGTCGCCCCGTCAGGGAAAAAATCTCAACCCAAAGTAGCCAAAGACACAAAATTAACATGGCCTAAAAATAAACCCATTCAAAAAATTGTTTTTCCTCGCATCGTTAACACTCAAACAGAAACCTATCCTAGTTTGTGGGTAATGTTAGATAAACAGGATATTTTAAATCGTGTAGTGAGTATTCGTTATAATCAGTTTTTGTTCTTAAGTTCACCCCATCCGATGATTTTATGGATTACCGTAATTTATAATCCTACTTATGGTCCTCGATGGCTACCCTGTTATTTAGACTTAAAAAGTGAAAGCTCTCGTCAAGTTGTCGCTTCTTTAGCAGAATTGGGTAGTTATAAAATCCTCTTTTTTGCCTTAGAAGAGCCTGAAAAGTGTCAACATAGTATGATCTCTACGATCGCATCTAATCAGTGTGCCATTATGCGCGATTGGGTGAAAAATAGTATTAATTTTAATGATAAAGGAGACGCTAATTTGAGCCGTAAAAGATTAAGAGATGAATTTGAGCGACTCAAACCCCGTATTTTACAAAAGTTAGCTGAAAGCTATAAATAGTGAGGGGGAAAACTCACAAGGGCTGGTTTTTAATGTTTTATAAAATGCCATGATATTTTGCTATAATTATGCAAATATGGAACAATTCAAGTATTAATTAGTTAAAAAAAAAGATAGTTTAATTTTAAATTTTATGATACAACAAGTTGATCAACTATCCTTAAGTTTTGACAAAATATTAACCCTTGTTAAACAATTACCAAAACAAGAACAAAATAAATTGAGAGAAGAATTAGACAAAAATCTTTCTCAAAATCAAGAAGAAGATTTACTTAGTGTTTTCGATCGAATCGGTAAAAATGCTCAAGGGAAAGGATTAACAGAGGAAATTTTAGAAGAATTACTCGTCGATGAATCATAAATTTATTGTTATTGATACTAAATTAGCAGATTATATATTCAATCTTAACAACAATTTTAATAAAAAAGAGCTTGACAATTTTCGTCAAAAAATACTTTCAAAAGATTCTTTAACTAAATTTGCTATTGATTTAGGATTACCTAAATTTAGCTCCTCTTGGAATAATAAAAACAGACTCTCTCCAGAAAAACAACCTCGATTATGGGCAGAAATGTTTGAAGCAATTGTCGGTGTAATTTTTATTGATCGTCAAAGAAATTTTATACAGTTATCTCAATGGTTAATTGAAAATTTTTTTCGTCCCTATATTGAAGATGAAGATTATTCTGGTTACGAAAGTGACTTTGACTACATATACGCAGATGCCATAGAAACTAACTCAGGAAATATTTATTATTTGTGATAATAAAAAACTTAATCTTATGTTAATTTTCTGACAAAAAAACGCTTCGATCGAGATCAAAAATAAGGAAAATTTAATTTTTTATTGAGTGAAGTTAAGAGAATTTTTAGCTTTTTCCAAACGATATATATAATTAGGTTGTTGACGAATTTCCTCCTCTAATTGAGTAATTAAATCCTCAGTTACAGAAATTAATGCATCCCAACGATGACAATTTTTTTGCATTTTTTTTGCTCTTTCTTGGATTTTCTCTAAATTTGGTGTTTTTTCTATATTACTCATAATAAGTTCCAATCCTTTTTTATTTCTTGAACAGTTGCAAGGGAAGCATAAATTATCCCTTCGGCTTCGTTTAAAGTTTTCTCTAATAAGCCTATCATAGCCAAAGAAGCTATCGGTTGAGTTTCCGCTATTCTTAATGATAAAGTGTAAAGACGAGAATAATAAGTAGTAGTTTTTTCTTTAGTATTTTGCAACATATCTAAATCAGAAATCGTTGCTTCTGTTTCACCGTGTTGTTTTAAAAGACAATATTCTGTGCTTGTAGTTTCATTAATAATATTCCAAATACTGATTTGTAATTCAAATATTTTTGTGATTGTTTCTGGGGATAAATTAGCCATTTAGCTAAAAATTAAACTCTGAATAATTATTTTCTTAACGTTAATTCTACTTTACTTTTAAGTTCGATCGAACCCCATAAACTTAAAAAAACTTAATCTTATATTAACTTTCTGACAAAAAAACGAGTTAATTCCTTAAATCTTCCTATAATGTGAAATAAACAAGTAAAGAGAAACCAAGTTAGACTTAATCATTTCTTTACATTTGCACGATCGACACCAACAATTTAGGAAGCAATTATGACATATAGTTTAATACCAGAAAAACAAGGATTATACGATCCTCAAAATGAACACGATGCCTGTGGTGTGGGCTTTGTGGTGAATAAATACGGGAAAAAATCCCATGAAATCGTACAACAAGCCTTAACCATTTTAATCAATTTAGATCATAGAGGCGGTTGTGGTGCAGAGCCTAACACTGGCGATGGTGCAGGAATTTTAATGCAGTTACCCCATGAATTTATGGGTAAAGAAGCCCAAAAATTGGGGATTACCTTACCCGAAGTTGGTAGCTATGCCGTAGGGATGATTTTCACTACCCCTGATGAAACCGCTAGATTGAAAGCTAGAGCTTTATTTGAGCAAGTAGTCGCTGAAGAAGGGCAAAAAGTCTTAGGATGGCGTGATGTACCTACGGATAACTCAGATTTGGGTAAAAGTGCCTTAAAATGTGAGCCTTTTGTGCAACAAGTTTTCATCGCTAAAAATCCCGAAATTACTGATAATCTTACCTTTGAGCGTAAATTATTTGTCATCAGAAAACGATCACACGCTGTTATCAAAGCGCCTAAAATTGACGAATATTGGTATCCTGCCACTATTTCTAGTCGTACGATCGTATATAAAGGAATGTTGCGCCCTGAGCAAGTGGGCAAATATTACCTTGATTTGAGTAACCCTGAATTAGAAAGCGCCCTCGCCTTAGTGCATTCTCGTTTTAGTACAAATACATTCCCTAGTTGGGAAAGAGCGCACCCTTATCGCTACATCACCCATAACGGCGAAATCAACACTCTACGGGGTAATACTAACTGGATGCACGCGCGTCAAGCCTTATTTCAATCGGAGTTATTTGGTGACGACATGACAAAAATTCAGCCTATTATCAACATGGATGGTAGCGATTCCCTCATCTTCGATAATGCCTTAGAAATGTTGGTATTAAGTGGGCGCAGTTTACCCCATGCGGTAATGATGATGATTCCTGAGCCTTGGAGTGGACATGAATCCATGAGTGCTGAAAAACGAGCATTTTATCAGTATCATTCCTGTTTAATCGAGCCTTGGGATGGACCAGCTTCGATCGCATTCACCGACGGAAAGCAAATTGGTGCTATACTCGATCGAAACGGTTTACGTCCATCACGCTACACTGTAACTAAAGATGGATTAGTCATCATGGCATCAGAAGCAGGAGTATTGCCCATTGAGCCAGAAAGAGTAGAATCGAAAGGAAGACTGCAACCGGGGCAAATGTTTCTAGTGGATATGGAAGCAGGGCGCATCGTTGCCGATGAAGAAGTCAAGCAACCTATCATCACCCAAAAACCTTATCAACAATGGTTAGACGAACATTTATACACCCTAGAGAAATTACCAACCTCTTCCGTAGAACAGGCTTCTAGCCTGTATAATGATAATCTAATTCCCTTACAACAAGCCTTTGGTTACACCTTTGAAGACTTGCGGATGTTGCTATTACCAATGGCACAAACGGGAGTAGAGTCAGTGGGTGCAATGGGTATTGATACACCTTTAGCGGTATTAAGCGACAAACCCAAACTCCTATACGACTATTTTAAACAACTTTTTGCCCAAGTAACCAACCCACCGATCGACTCTATCAGAGAAGCTATTATCACCTCCGCCGAAACCACTATCGGTAGAGAAGGAAACTTGCTCAATCCTCAACCCGAAAGTTGTCACCTCATCGCCCTCAAAACTCCCATTCTCACAAATGAAGAATTAGCAAAACTGAAAGCACTTACCTCCCCCTTAGACAGCATCCCCCCGTCTTCGACTCCCCCCTTAGTAAGGGGGGCTGGGGGGGATCAAACCCACCAATTCAAAGCTCATACTATCTCAATTTTGTTTAACCCCAAAGATGAGGTAAAAGGCTTAGAAGATGCCCTAGAAGCGATTTTTGCCGAAGCAGATCAAGCAATCAAAGAGGGATGCACCCACCTAATTTTGAGCGATCGAGGAGTGGACTTTAACAATGCCCCCATACCTGCATTACTAGCAGTAGCGGGGTTACATCATCATCTCATCCGTAACGGCACACGAACCCTTGTAGGTTTAATTTTAGAATCAGCAGAGCCTAGAGAGGTACATCATTTCGCTGTGTTGTTAGGCTATGGTTGCGGTGCAATCAATCCCTACCTTGCCTATGAAACCCTTAATCAGATGATTGACGAGAATTTGTTAACAGGAGTTGATTATGATACTGCGGTTTATAACTACATCAAATCCGTAACCAAAGGGGTAATCAAAATTGCCGCCAAGATTGGTATTTCTACCATCCAAAGCTATCGAGGCGCTCAAATTTTTGAAGCTGTGGGCTTAAATAAAAGCATCATTGATAAATACTTTAATCGCACTGCTTCCCGTTTACAAGGAGTTGATTTAGAAGTCATCGCCAAAGAAACGATTATGCGTCATAGCCACGCTTTCCCCGACAGACAAGTCAATGGTCACACATTAGAAGTGGGAGGAGAATATCAATGGCGTAAAGACGGCGAATCACATCTGTTTAACCCTCAAACTATTCACACCTTACAACAGGCAGTGCAACTGGGAGATTATCAACTATTTAAGAAGTATTCCCAGATGATTAATGATGATGGTAAACAATATTTCCGTTTGCGTGACTTATTGGAGTTTAAACAACGGGAGTCTATTCCTATCGAAGAAGTAGAGTCGATCGAAAACATCATGAAGCGCTTTAAAACAGGTGCAATGAGTTACGGTTCGATTTCTAAAGAAGCCCATGAGTCTTTGGCGATCGCCATGAATCGTATTGGCGGTAAATCTAACACAGGGGAAGGAGGAGAAGACCCAGAGCGCTATACTTGGACTAATGAGCAAGGAGACTCGAAAAATAGTGCTATCAAACAGGTAGCTAGTGGGCGTTTTGGTGTCACCAGTCTTTACTTATCCCAAGCTAAAGAGATTCAAATTAAAATGGCGCAAGGTGCGAAACCGGGTGAAGGTGGACAATTACCGGGTAAAAAAGTCTATCCTTGGATTGCAAAGGTGCGTTACTCTACCCCCGGCGTCGGTTTAATTTCTCCTCCTCCTCACCATGATATTTACTCCATTGAAGACTTAGCGGAGTTAATCCACGACTTGAAAAACGCTAATCGCAACGCTCGTATTAACGTTAAATTAGTGTCAGAAGTGGGAGTAGGTACGATCGCATCGGGAGTAGCTAAGGCAAAAGCGGATGTAGTCTTAATCTCAGGCTATGACGGAGGCACGGGGGCTTCTCCTCGCACATCTATTAAACACGCAGGATTGCCTTGGGAATTAGGATTAGCAGAAACTCATCAAACTCTGTTATTAAATAACCTCCGTAGTCGTATTGTTGTCGAAACCGATGGGCAAATGAAAACAGGGCGAGATATTGCGATCGCAACTCTCTTAGGTGCTGAAGAATACGGCTTTTCTACCGCCCCCTTAGTTACTTTGGGATGTATCATGATGCGTGTTTGTCATTTGAATACTTGCCCTGTGGGAGTTGCTACCCAAAATCCCGAACTTCGTGCTAAATTTACAGGTGATCCTGCTTATACTGTCAATTTCATGAAATTTATCGCTCAAGAAATGCGGGAAATTATGGCTGAATTGGGCTTCCGCACGGTGGATGAGATGGTAGGACGTACTGATGTATTAGAACCCAAAGGTGCGATCGAGCATTGGAAAGCTAAAGGTATCGATATTTCGCCCATCCTTTATCAACCTAATGTTGATCCTAACACTCCTCGTCATTGTACCATCAAACAGGATCACGGTTTAGATCAATCCCTCGATATTACTACTCTATTAGATTTGTGTAAGGGTTCGATCGAGCATGGAGAAAAAGTTAAAGCCACCTTACCTATCAAAAACATTAACCGTGTGGTAGGCACAATCTTAGGTAACGAGATTACCAAGAAATACTGGGAAGGCTTACCCGAAGATACCGTGCATTTGCATTTCGTCGGTAGTGCAGGACAAAGTTTAGGGGCATTTGTACCAAAAGGAGTCACCCTTGAGTTAGAAGGAGACGCTAATGACTATATCGGGAAAGGCTTAAGCGGGGGTAAAATCATCGTTTATCCCGACAAAAAAGCCACCTTTGAAGCGGATGAGAATATCATCGTCGGTAACGTAGCCTTGTATGGTGCAACCAGTGGTGAGGCTTATATTTCAGGGGTTGCAGGAGAGCGTTTCTGTGTGCGTAACTCTGGTGTAACCGCCGTTGTGGAAGGCGTGGGCGATCATGGTTGCGAATACATGACAGGGGGTAAAGTGGTTATCATCGGTAAAACTGGGCGTAACTTTGCCGCAGGAATGAGTGGCGGTGTTGCCTATATCTTTGATGAAACAGGAAATTTTGCGACTCATTGCAATACGGAGATGGTTGGTTTAGAAACCCTTTCTGATGCCTCAGAGATAGCGGAAATCAAACAATTAATTGTCAAACATCAACAATTTACTAATAGTAAAAAAGCTCAAAAAGTCCTCGATAATTGGGAGGAAAATATCGGTAAATTTGTGAAAGTAATGCCAAGAGATTATAAACGAGTTTTACAGGCGCTAAAAAGTGCGATCGACTCTGGTTTAACAGGGGATGAAGCCTTAAACGCAGCCTTTGAAGCTAACTCTCAAGATGTAGCCCGTGTCGGCGGAAGTTAAATAGTAGGGTGGGCATTGCCCACCTTTTTTATTATGATTAAATATGATAAAAATATAATTTGTTGTCTATTTTTACTAACAAAATTATCTTATTACACAATAAAAAAATGAAAAAAGCCTATCATATATCTTCAGGAAAATTAATAAATGCCGAAGATGCTCAATATAATCAATACTATGGTGTTTTTCAATGTCCTTCTTGTAAGTCTATTGTTACCCTAAGAAAAGGTTATGAAACATCAAATGGAAAGATAATTTCTCCTAGTTTTGTTCATCCTAAAGATGCTGATAATAATTGTTCATTACGAGAAAATTGGGGTGAATTAAACCCTGTTAATATTAATTTAAGTTTTGATTCAAAAGGACAAAATATTAAGTACTTAAACAAATATTTAATAAATGCTGTAAAATCTTTTATTCGTCATAATGCTGAAGATATTAGAGTCAAAATTATTAGTAAAGAAGAATACTTAATAAAATGTGGGACTAAAGATCAATTCTTTTCATATATAAAGAATCATAAAGAAGAATACTCTGTAAAAGAAGATAAAGATATAGAGCTACTTTATAATTATTATAATTCTCAATTTAATTACGAATCATTAGAAATAACTCCTGAAAAAATTGCTAAAACGAGACAAAGAGAAAGACAAATAAAAAATTTTGATGATCAATATAAGAAGAAATTTAAAACCATACAATTTGATTTTTTTAATATTTATTTATATCCACAATCACAGCATTTATTACTGCAAACAGCAACATTAATTATTGATAAATTAAAAGAAAAAGATGAATTTTTAAAATTTCATTCTATTGTAGAATTTAAACAATTTTTAGTAGAATACCGTTCCGTAATTAAAAATAATAATCATATATCTTTGAAGGAGATATTATTTATACCTTTTAATATACCTGATAATTTTTGCGAAAAATATAATGTTAAGAATGATTTAATAAGAGACATTAATAAAAAAGATATAATTATAAAAATTATGAAAGAAAAACATTATCAAGTTTTTAGAGATATTTCTATATTGCTACCACGTTTAAAACCAGAAGTAATTATCAAGTTATTAAAATTAATTACATTGACGGAGGAATTTCGTATTTTAGAAAATAAATATTTTTTTCTGATTCATCATAATTATGATAATCCTATCTTTGATATTAAGACAGAAAAGCCAAAAGATTTTTTTTATAAACTATACAACAACAAATTAACAAAGGAAAAAAAATCATTTATAGAAGAATTTACTTATTTATTATTAGAAACTCTAGCATATATGGACTGGGTAGAACTCTTGTACGAATGGACAGAAAGTCATAAACAGTCATAATATTTAAGCAAAGTTTTAAGCTAATCAGTTGAGGAGGTTCGATCAAGCAGAGCCACTTCACGATCGAACCCCTTAAAAGATTAACTATAATTTAGATGGTACTAAAAATTAGAAATTAAAATGCGATCGACAAATACCTTAACAATAAATCAAGAAAAAAAACTTTCCTTGCAATATATTACCAATCAGGAAGGGGAAAAAATTGCGGTTATTTTGCCTATTGAAGAATTTGAAGAATTACTGATGGATATAGAAGATTTAAAAGATATTTATGAAAGAAAAAATGAAGAGTTGACAGATCATAAAGACTTTATTGAAGAATTGAAAAGTGATGGATTATTACCAAATTAAGTGGACTAATAGTGCTAAAAAAGAACTTAAAAAGTTAGATAAAAATATTATTCCTCGTTTAATTAGTGCGGTTGAAGAATTAGCACAAAATCCTTATCCTCAAGGAGTTAAAAAACTTGTTAATTCTGACAATAATTATCGAATTAGAGTGGGAGATTATCGCATAATTTATGAAATAAAATCTTCAGTACTTATCATCTATATTATCAAAGTTGGTAATCGTCAAAGTGTTTATAAAAAGTGAAATAACGATGCGATCGAAATGGAGACTGGCAATTTATATGATTAAACCTGATTTTACTACTATGAATAAAGAAGAATTACGTCAATATGTGATCCAAAATCAAGGGGATAAAGAGGCGTTTTATCAATATGTCGATCGACTAAAAAGTAATTCTAATGAGCAAATATATTCTCATTCTCTTTCTGTCAACGAGATAGAAAAAGTTATTACTAACTATGTTCAAAATCATCAAATTCATACTAATTAAACCAAGTTATAAATTAAATGCTTATATCTAATGTCAGTATATCATCCCAGCAATTAAATACTCAAATAGAAAAAATAAGAGAACTAGATTTATCATTGTTTAAACACTATCAAAAACAAATTTTTATCGATCGAAATCTTAGTCGTAAACTGGTTAGTTTTCAAGGAAATAAAGATTTAAAATATTATCGTTGGTATAAATATAAAGAGGCTTTTTCCGCTTCCTTAGTCGAATATCTTTTTAATCAATATAATATAAATGCTGATAAATTTCTCGATCCTTTTGCTGGTAGTGGAACAGCATTATTTGCTTGTTCTGACTTAGGAATTATCGCTGATGGTATAGAATTATTACCTATTGGACAAAAAATTATCGAAGCTAATATTATTGCTAGAAAGGCAAGTAAAAACTATTTAATTAATACTTTAAATAAATGGCTTAATGATAAAAAATGGAATCAAGAAGGAGGAATAAAAACTTTTGAAATTTTCCCGATAACTGAGAACGCCTACAGCATAGAAAATGAGCATAAAATTAAACGTTATTTGTATGAATTAGACAAAGAAAAAGAGGAAGTTAGAGATATTTTAATATTGGCTTTATTATCCATTTTAGAGTCTATTAGTTATACGAGAAAAGATGGTCAATATTTACGCTGGGATTATCGATCGAACCGCACAAAAGGAAGTAAAATATTTGATAAAGGTATTATTTTATCCTTTGATATGGCTATTACAGAAAAGTTAAAAGAAATTAGAGAAGATATAATGAATAGTAATCAAAATAATGATTTATTATCTTTGCTATATCCTAATAAAAATTCAGGTAAAATTAATTTACTAAAAGGTTCTTGTTTAGATATTTTACCGACGATTAAATCTAATAGTTATACGGGAATTATTACTTCTCCTCCTTATTGCAATCGCTATGATTATACTAGAACTTATGCTTTAGAGTTGGCAATTTTAGGAGTTAAACAAGATGAATTAAGCCAATTAAGACAACAAATGTTAAGTTGTACTGTAGAAAATAAAAATAAAGAGTTATTATCTTTTAATGGTGAGTGGAAAAGGGCGATCGAGGTTTGTGATAAGATGCCATTATTAAGAGAAATATTAAACTATTTAGAAGATAAAAAAAATAAGGGAGAATTAAATAATAATGGTATTGTCAGAATGATAAGAGGATATTTTTATGAAATGTGTTGCGTTATCCAAGAATGTTATAGAATCTTAAAAGAAGATAGTTTAATGTTTATGGTTAATGATAATGTTAGATATGCAGGAATATCAATTTCGCTTGATTTAATTCTATCTAATATTGCTGAAAATTTGGGTTTTAAAATTGCAAAAATATTAGTTTTACCTAACAAAAAAGGTAATAGTTCACAACAGATGGATACTTATGGAAAAGATGAACTAAGAAAATGTATTTATATTTGGAGAAAATAACAATTAATGACTTACAAAAATCATTTAGAATCCTTTGAATCTTTGATTACCTCTTATGAAGAAACTCGCTCAGGTTTTATTGCTTTAGCTTTAGAAAAAAATAGACAAGCAACACCTTTAATTGAAGAAGCAAAAGTTTTAAAGTCGATCGCACAAGAAGCCAAAAATCCGAAAGATTTATTGAATTTTACTCAAATATATAATTCTTTAATTACTGCTTCGGGAATTTCAGAAAAAGCGAGTAAATATTTAGATAATGAAGATAAAAAAGAAGCAATAAAAAGTTTAATTGATAATTTTTTAGAACCTGCTGGATTATCATTTGTTGATGAATTAGTCTATCGATTCTTACTTAGTAAAGGTGATTCTTTAGGTGGAATTATGAGAAACTTAGGGGGCAAAATAGGAGAATGGAAATTTACCAGAATATTATTATCTACTCTATTTATTTTGGGAATTGATTTTCAATATTTAGATGCCAACACTAAAACATGGTTCGTTGCTAATAATGAGTTAGATTTGGAGAAAAAAGTTAAAGGCTTATATTGGAATAGTAATAATAATCACCGAATTTTACTATATAATTTAAACATTCCTATCGTTAATAAAAATGTTGATTTATCTTTACTAAATGCTTCTCCTGATGAAATAGTTTTAACAAAAAGTAAAGCACAATCTGCTCATTATAACGCTGAAAAATTCATTGGATTAGGGGAATTAAAAGGAGGAATTGATCCTGCTGGTGCTGATGAACATTGGAAAACAGCTAACTCTGCTTTAAATCGAATTAGAAATAGTTTTTCTCAGTGTAATTATTATCCTAATACATTTTTTATTGGAGCAGCGATCGAATCTGCTATGGCAAAAGAAATTTATCAACAATTGGAAACTAAAACTTTAAATAATTGTGCTAATTTAACGAATGAAAATCATGTTGTTTCCTTGTGTAATTGGTTAATCAACCTTTAAACTTGAAAATCATAATCAATGTAAACAATATTTAAACAAGGTTTTATGATAATAAGTGAGGAGGCTCGATCTCTTCTTCTGTATTCCAGCGTAAACTTATTTAACGCTAAACTATAATTTAATTAATTCTCGAAAATTCACAGAATTTATGACTGTACTTTAGACGAATAAAATATTGCAAGACAATAAGTATGATCAATAGCAAATAAAAAATATATTTGTCTATGAGTTTTCTCTTCTTTTCGATCTACTGAAGTTGGGTTTTATTTTGTTTACCCAACTTACTTTAAGTTTTATTCCTGAATGTCAATTAAGGGTAATTTTCGTTCATAAACTTGCATGGCTTCTAAGCAATTATTAATATTAGAAATCATCTCATTATAAGTAAGAGAATCCTCTTTAATTTCTTCCATTAATTGTTGATTATAGGCTAATTTTTCTTGCACTTCTTGTTCTAAATTTTCCTCCATATTTTCCCTTGCTAAATCATATTGCTCTAAAATATTTTCTTGAATTGTCTGCGCTAAGGGCAATAAATTTGTCTTGAGGGTATTGTTAATAGATTGTGGAAAATCAGTAGTAATTGTTTTGTGTACTTTTGGCTCAAAGTCCAGTTTTAAGAGTTGACGAATAGCAGGTTCAGCTTGTACGATCGAGGATACATCATAGGTTTGAGATGTCTGTTTTAATGTCTCCCGAAATTGATAAATGGAAAATGTACCTTCACTATAAAACTGAGATGTTTCTCGTACATATCGATCGCACTCTGTAGTGGCAACCGTTTTCAATCCATAATATAAATTATTTTCTAAAAGATTGAATTGATTTTCAATGCCACTATCATTACCTAATAAACGATAAAGTTGACGGTAACAATCCTGTTGACGAATATCAAGAATTAAATTAGTAATAAGGTTTTTTACTAAGTCTTTTAATTCCTCAATTAACACATCTTCAAGAGAATTAGAAAGATAATATAATGCCTCCACTAAAACCGCAATTAATGGTGCTGTGGAGTTTCTAGGGTGTGTTTTGACTGCTAAACTATAGGTATCGGTAACGGAAAATGTTTGTAATAATTGATCAAGATGATTAACAAAACGGGAACTCATTTTCTTAAAATCTTGGTTAAATAACTTATTTTCTTTGTTAACAATTTGGTTAGTTTGTTCTTTGATATAATGATAAAATTCATCGCCAATTTGTTGTAATTGAGTGTTTAAACGAGCTAATTCTTGTTGCTTCATCGTCTCAATTTCTTGAGGTTGACTAATTAAATCCGTTTGTTTATTTTGATAAAACTTCTTAATTGCGATACAAATAGGTTGTAAATCATCGGCTAAATTAGTGAATAATTGAGGGCGTTTTTCTTCTGTTAAATAACGAGTAATTTCATATTTAAAATTCTCAATACCACTATCATTAATTAACTGATCAATTAAAGGTACTCCCCACTCTCCTAATATTCTTAAATAGTTTTGATTTGGGGTATCGTAACCATGAACAGAAACTTTAAAATTAGTACGGGTTAATTTACCAGAATTGGCACAGTAATTATTAAATTCACTGATGAATTGAGGGGTTTCTTCTTCTCCTCCTAACTCTTTAATGCTATCCTGAAATATACTATCTAATCCGTATCGATCGTTAAAGGAAGTTTGCTTAATTTGTGTGCCATAAAAGCCTAATAATCCACTGGTTTTATAAACTCGATTTGTGTGGTTAAATTCTGTAGCAATTAAATGCTCTAATCGTTGTCTTAATTGTCCAGAATACCACGTTTCATCGATGCGATTAAAGACATAAAAAACTCGATCTCTAATAGCAGGATTAGACTTAATTTTTTCTAATAAATCTGTTTCTGCTTGGGTTAAATCTCCCGCCGAAGCTGGTTTTAAAACACATACCACGAGGGAAGTATCAGGATTTTCGATTTTATCATAGGCTAACTTGGCATCTTTTTGAATGGGCGCATCGATGCCGGGTAAGTCAACTAACACGTTTCCATCTTCGAGGAGGGGATGATTACAATAATAATCAAGACGTTTTAACACCGCAGAATTTTTGCCTCGACGAGCGTAAGTTGCCGCTTCTGTGAGATTATTAAAGTTAAACTGCCCCATGGAATAAGTAGCGTTGCTATCCTCTCTGATTTTGTCTTTGTTGTCTTCAAAACCTTCTAACAATAGTTTCAACGCATTGGCTTGTTTAGCGGTTTCTGACTTGTTAATTCCCCCTTCTTGAGCGATAATTTGTTCAGCTTGTTTCTTTAACTGTTCGATTACATGGGCTTGATTAACGTAAATATCTGTCAAGTTGATGTTGAGTCGCTTAGAAATATAAAGTATTTGTTCTAAGATTTCTTTTTCACTGAGAAACGTTAGTACTACTTTTTCTTGCTCTGGAGGAGCGTATTCAATGTAACATTCAATACCTGTAGCGTGTCCTTCTGCACTATATAATAATTCACGTCCAAGTATAGCATTGATCAGCATAGATTTTCCTGCACTAAATGCCCCTGCAAAGACTATTTCAAAACGGGGTGAAATGGCTTTTCTGACACTGGTTTCTAGTTGCGAGGTGTTTTGGTGCGATCGAAGTTCAGGGTTTTTCTGGAGTAATTCAAGGATTTGATTGACTTGGGAAGCCAAGTTGGCACATTGGGGATGAATTTTTGTCATGAGATGATAGTTTGATAAATATGTCTATTACTATCATATAACTTTTATTCTTATAGATTTCTAAATAAAACATTAAGAAAAATTCCTTTTGTGTAAGATTAATTTAATCGAGTACACTGCACAACAAAATATGAATGTTTTGTCGGGTTACGTTATCACTAACCCAACCTACAAATTTGCTGTATTTTGCAATTAAAGGAAGAAAGCAGTTGTTCAAAGAAGCTAAAATACTAAATTGTAAGACGAGTTTTTAATTCTTCTTTTAATTGTGATACGGTTAAGTTATCCAATTCAGGAATAACTTTTGTATCAGGTAGTTTATTCAATACTTCCCCTAAATTTTTCCACATTTTTTGGCTTAAAGAAACTTCATTTTCTATTTGATAAATATTAGCTAATTCAACATAAGCTGGAATAAAGTTAGCATCTAAATAAATAATTTTTTTCAATAGTTTCTTACTTTCTTCTAAATCCCCATTAGCATCGGCTAAGTGACTTAAAATATAATGGGGATATACCGCAAAGGAATCGATTTTTAAGGCTAAATTACAATATTTTTCTGCTTCTAAATAATCTCCCGTATTGGCATAAATTTCTGCCATCATTTGATAGGGTAAAATATTTTTGGGATATTGTTCAATTAATTTTTGGGTATTTTCGATCGAACTTTTATAAGACTTTTCTTTGATTAATTTTTGTGTTTCAATAAATAATAGGTTTTCTTCGATATTTTGAGGTACTTGTAAAGATGTTTTGGGAGCATTATTGATAATATTAGGTTGTTTAGGTTCGAGCGAACTTGCAAAATTATTGAAAGGTAACGGTTTTATTTCTGGAATAGAAATAGGAGAAAGAGGTAAAATATTATTATTTGGCGAGTTATAAATTTTTGTTTCTTCTTGATTATTTTTTGGTAAAGAAACAGAAGAATATTTTTGATTGACTAAACTAGGATCATAAATATAAATTAACGATTCGGGAAAACTTTTTGCCTCAAATTGTGTTATTTTAGAACTGTCAACTTCAGCATGACCTGTCATTAAAAATCCCGATATTTTAAGGATATTTTTAAATTTATTTACTACTTTTTGAATAGACTCTGCATCAAAATAAATAAACACATTACGACAGATAATTAAATCCACATTATCAGGAGGAGGATTAAGTTGATCCCATGAATCATTGACTAAATTAAAATGCTGAAATCTGACCATTTTTTTATACTCTGGTAGAATTTCATAATGATCATTGTGATACTTAAAATAACTATCTTTTTTTTCTTGAGGCATACTACGCAATGACCAAGAACCATAAACACCTTTTTGTGCCTTCTCTAAAGCCTCTAAATTAACGTCTAAACCAGAAATTTTAATATTCCATTCATGGACATTTTCAGTAATTTCTTTGAGTAAAATTGCGAGGGAATAAACTTCTTCTCCCGTCGAACAACCAGCACTAACAATATTAATATTTCTAGTAGAATTATTTTTCTTAATTAATTTAGGTAAAATATAGTTTTGTAGGATTTGAATTTGTCCTTTATCTCTAAAAAAATAGCTTTCTAAATTGGTTAATACTATGGCTAATTTTTGCCATTCTTCTCGACATCTGCGAGTGTTTTCTGTTAAAAGTTCATAGTATTCTGATGCTGAATATAGTTTATTAACTTCTATTCTTTGATTAATATTTTGAGAAAAATTTTTTAAGTCTTTAGGGCGAATACTAATACCCATTTTTTGATTAATTAACTGCAAAAATTTATCTTTATATTCTTCGGATATATTAGTCATATTTAATTAAATATTTTTAGAAATTTGAATAGATATTTTGTTTCTCAATCTTAATATAATCTCAAAAATAAAAAATAGTGCGAAATCAAAGAATATTGGATTGAGATAAGCTATATTAAGAAATATGAAGCAGAATAGGTTAATGAATATTATACTTAGAACTTTGAAATTTTAGACACTAAATAGCAAATAATACCGAATTTTGCATCTTGGCTTGGGTTTTGTGTCTTATAAATTGCTAAACCATAAAAAAGTTTTGTAATAATTTTTTTCACCCTAAGACAGAAACTACTATAATAAAAAAGATTCGTTTCATGAAGTGATTTTTTATTTAATTAATTATGACCGCTAATTCTAACCCCTCCGAGCAAAAAACCCCCTTTTCAATGGATGATTTTGCTAAAGCCTTAGAACAGGAACAATACGATTATCATTTTAATAAGGGTGATATTGTCAAGGGTAAAGTGTTTCAATATGATTCTAGTGGTGTTTATGTGGACATTGGCGGTAAATCTCCGGGTTTTGTGCCTCTTAGTGAAGCCTCATGGCAAAATATGACTAATGTGGCAGATGTTTTACCCCTTCAACAAGAATTTGAATTTTTGATTATAAAAGAGCAAGACTCTGAAGGACAAGTGAAGTTGTCTCGTCGTCAATTATTTATCGAACAAGCATGGGATAATTTAGCAGAAGTGCAAGAAAAGGGTAAAGTTGTAGAAATGTTGGTAACGGGAGTTAACCGAGGGGGTGTTATTGGACAAGTGGATGGTTTGAAAGCGTTTATACCTCGATCGCACCTAATCGAAAAGGATGATTTTGAGAAGTTAATCGATCAATCTTTAAAGGCTAATGTACTACAAATCGATCGACCCCAAAATAAAATCGTTTTGACTCAAAGAAATATCGCTCGATCGAGTGCTATGCAGAACTTACAAGAAGGTGAATTAGTACAAGGTAAGATAGTAAAAATGCAACCTTACGGAGTATTTGTGGACTTTGGCGGAGTAGCGGGATTATTACATATTAAACAAATTAGTGAAGGACAAATTAGTTCTTTGAGTAACTTATTCAAAATTGGCGATGAAATCAAGGTAGTTATATTAGAGATTGACGAGATGAAAAATCGTATTTCCTTATCGACAAAAGTATTGGAAAACTATCCGGGGGAATTTCTGGAGAAAAGAGAGTTAGTGATGGAAACCGCCGAAGCCAGATTAGCAGAGAAAAAAGCCAAATCCGCCAGTTAAAATTCATTTGCAAAGTGTGTATTTTATTCCCTTGTAGGGGTTGAATACTATCAACCCTTATAGATTAACCCTTATTGATATATTAAGCCTGTTGAAAGTAATGATAGATTGAGGAATATAAAAATTATGACAACCGCAGTTTTAACTCCATCCATTGTCGCCGATGATGTCTTTAATCTTGAGGGTATTAGCTGGGATACTTATATGAGTCTTTGGCAAGACTTAAGTGAAAGTCGCCGTCTAAAATTAACTTATTATCATGGTAATTTAGAAATTATGTCACCTTCTCCTGAGCATGAATATTATAAAAGAATTATTGGACGTTTTATAGAAACTTTAGCGGAAGAATTAGACATTAATATATCCCCCCTAGGCTCGACTACTTTTAAACTATTGGGATATGGTGGAGCTGAACCTGATGATTGTTTTTATATAGAAAATATTGATTTAATTAGAAACGTTAAAAAGTTTAAACCCGATGAAGCAATACCCCCAGATTTAATTTTAGAAATTGACTTAATTTCACCATCTAATGAGCGTTTAAAGATTTATCAAGAGTTAGGAGTAAAAGAAGTTTGGGTTTATACCCGTGACGGTTTACAAATTTTACAACTCAAAAATAATGAGTATATTCAAGCAGAAAATAGCATAATTTTTCCTAATTTACCTTTATTAGAAATCGATAATTTTATGACACAATTAGATTCGATCGACTACTTAGATTTAGTTAAAATGTTTCGTCAATGGGTAAGAGAAAAAATCCATAAGGATTAAAATATATTCAGCAAACCCTATTATTTGTTATTTCTTGACTGAGTATAATTAATTTTGTGATAAAGGGCATTGTCTAGGGTGTTTTGTATGGTTATTTTATGCTTGTTTGTTCTATTTGTTTTTGCTTTAACTCAAATTAGTTTTAATATAATTACCGTTTCTTTCTTTGATTTATTTAGTTCGATAGGTAATTATTTTTGGCTTTTTTTATTGGGTATAATCATCATTTTTATCGCTTGGTGTTTTGATGATTATTAATTTTTTATACACTTTTCAAAAGTTGTTAATTAAAGGAACAAATCTAAAGGAAAATGTCCATAAGTTCCCACAATTTTATCGTTAAAATCAGCAAAAATAGTAACTAAAACTCCTCGATAGTCTCCGCTATAATCACTGATATTATAGGCTTTTCTTTCCGTACTAAATTTCAAATATACTGGTTTATGAGTTAATGATATATCTTTAGTTATATCATCTTCGTGTCCTAATGCTAATAAATAACTGTTTAAACTATTTAACGCTTCTTGAGGGGAAGATGCACAAATACCAAAATTTTGATCATCGGATAAACTTACAATTAATTTTAATGCCTCCTGTAACCTCAATTTTTCTTCCTCTGATTCGATGATTTTAACATCAATACAGCTAAATTCTTTTAATAATTTTAATGCTTGATCTATTTCTAACGTCATATTTTTTGAGAGAATTTTTAATAGGTTAAGTTCGATCGAGCAGTATCATTTTTTTCGATCGACATAATTATATAATAATTTCAGTGATCATAAAGTTAATAACTGTGGTAAAATTAAATTTACTATGGGTTAATATTGGGTGCGTAGCTCAGGGGATAGAGCACCAGATTCCGGTTCTGGGTGTCGGAGGTTCGATTCCTCCCGTACTCGTCACACATAATCATTAAATAGCATCACGATTTAAAGGTATCATAGCCCAAGTAACATAAGTTCCGATGGGACTCCATAAAAGATATGGTATGAGTAGATATAGTGCCGATTTATTGGTAAAAAATACCAATCCTGCCAAGATTAAACCAAGGAAAAAGCCTCCTCCGCCAATGAATACCCCCACTAATAAACTGCGAAAGGCACACATTACCCTCGTATAAGCTAAAATCGCTACTTCTAAACCAAGATAAAGAGTCATTAAAAGGATTTTTTTGCCCATATTTATATCCGTATCCCAAATGATACTGGCGGATAAAATCAGACAAACAAAAATGAAAATCCAAATAAAGGGAATAGCAAATTCAATGGTTAACCATGACGGACGTTTTAACCGCAAAAACCAACGAAAATCATCGCTAGGAATGCGATTAATCAAGAAACTTACTAAAAATGCGATCGAACCAATTACTAACCAAGAGGGTATCATGTGGGAGACTAGGAGACAGGTGGAAGAGAGAGGGGGGAGAGGGGGAAGAGGGGGAAGAG